>JAGCCY010000160.1 GCA_017651385.1 Lachnospiraceae bacterium | reverse complement strand
GTGTTCTCCGACGGGCTTATCATAGCCGACGATACCGCAGCCCATATACTTACCGATAAGGAGACGGTTGATAAGGCAAGTTTAAAAGAAACTTCGCTTTATGAACTGGCGTTGATGTGCGGCATTGACGATCCGGGCGACTATGTTAAGCGTTTTATAGATTATGAGAGGGAGGTCATGAGATGAACAATCTTTTTAATTATATCGACCGCCCCTCACCCATACACAGACTCACCGGTGCGACCAAATGCGTCTGT
Organism: Lachnospiraceae bacterium; assembly: GCA_017651385.1. Classification (GTDB taxonomy): domain Bacteria; phylum Bacillota; class Clostridia; order Lachnospirales; family Lachnospiraceae; genus UBA1258. The sequence goes on along the minus strand of JAGCCY010000160.1, from coordinate 4,424 downwards.
CTCCTTTTATGGAGTTTTGCGGCCATGTTCACTTATGATACAAGGTTTCTTTTCATATTGTCGGTCGCCGCATTTGTGCTCTTAAGGGTCTCGCGCATAAAGTGGAAAGACGTTTCTTTTATGATGGTGTTTACCGCGACTTTCCTTTTGATGAACAATATCCTGGTGTATCTGTTTTCACCTCATCACGGTACGGAGATATACGGGACATGCACATATCTTTTCGGGCTTACCGGGAAATACGCCCCTACGGCGGAACAGCTTTTTTACCATTTGAACTATTTCCTTAAATATACCGCCACGATACCGTTCATCCTTTTGTTCGTATGCACCACCAATCCAAGCGAATTCGCGGCGTCACTTAATAAGATAGGGGTGAAATACAGTGTGGCCTACTCGGTTGCGCTGGCTTTAAGATATATTCCGGACGTTCAGAGAGAATATCACGATATTTCCCAGGCTCAGCAGGCCAGAGGCATAGAGATGAGCAAAAAAGCGACGCCGCTTAAAAGGCTTAAAAGCGCGGCCTCGATCCTTGTACCGCTTATCCTTTCAAGCATGGATAAGATCGAAACGGTATCAAATGCGATGGAGTTAAGAGGCTTTGGCAAGAACAAAAAGCGTACCTGGTACATGGGCAGGAATTTTAAGCCGGCGGACATCGTGGCGATGGTGGTATGCATTCTGCTTGTTGTGATCGCTTACGCGCTTAATATTTTAAACAAAAGCCGCTTCTACAATCCGTTCATCTGACACAAAAGTTTTGTAAAGATCTGTATTTTACAGTATATTATTAATGTGATCGTGCTTACCGCGATACATTGACAGTGAGAGGTAATATTAATGTTTTTTCAATCCGGCGATTTTATAAGGCTTATCCTTGTCATAACGGGCATCGTGATGCTCTTTATCACGATAGGGAGTCTTGCCAAACGAAAGATGGTAGAGTCTTTCTGTCTGGCATGGGGCGTTGTTTCGATAGCCCTGATACTTGCGGGGATCTTAGTACGCCCCACGCACTGGAGTGATTATATAAGTACAGCCGGCCTTGTTCTTTTGTTTATAATCTTTTACGGAGTTTTGTATGCCGCGTACTTCGTAAGTCTTAAGATATCTGAACTTACAAGGAAAAATCAGGAACTTGCCATTCAGGTCTCTCTTTTGAACAGCGAAAGCGAAAACGTAAAGCGTCCCGACGGCCATGATGTTCTTATCATCATCCCGGCATACAACGAGGCAAAGACGATAGAACCGGTGCTTGAAAAACTTGAAGCTCCGGAGATTTCCGATTTCTGCGACGTGCTTGTCATGAACGATGCGTCGTCCGATGCAACGGAATATATTGTAAAAGAACACGGTCACAAGGTTGTGACGCATATCTTTAATCTCGGGTACGGCTCGGGCCTTCAGGCAGGCTACAAATACGCCGAAAGAAAAGGCTATGAATACGTCATCCAGATGGATGCGGACGGTCAGCACGATCCGTCAAACGTTCAAAACATATACAAGGCACTTACTACTCCCGACGAAAACGGCAATCGTCCCGACATAGTGATAGGTTCGCGATTTGTAAAGGATGCGGTTTCTTTTCACGTTCCTGTCACCAAAAAGATCGCGTTTGTGCTGTTTCGGGCTTTGATAAAGTGCGGAGGCGGTAAAAAGATCATGGATCCCACATCGGGACTTCAGGGTTTAAGCAGGCGGACTTTCAAGTATTATTCGGGTTATTCGCATTTTGACGATAAATATCCCGATGCCAACATGCTCATGCAGATGCTTATGCTCGGATATACGGTAAAAGAGATCCCCGCGGTAATGTATGCAAGGACCGAAGGAAAGAGCATGCATTCGGGCATCATAAAGCCGATACTTTATATGTTAAGGATGGTATTTTCGATAATGGCGGTCTGGGCCAGGGTCAAAATCTTTAAGATGGACAGGTAGATTGTTGCAATTAAGCATAAAGAACATTAAAATGAATTGATCATATCTTTTTATAAGGAGAGAGGACTATGTCCGACGAGAATTTAATGCCTGTAAGTGAAGAGGCAGAAAACACCAATTTTATCTACAATTTTATCAGGGAGGATATTTCCGAGGGCGGCCAGTTTGAGGGTAAGACCGTGCATACGCGTTTTCCTCCGGAACCCAACGGATATCTGCATATAGGTCATTGTAAGGCACTTTGCATAGATTTTGGTATGGCTGAGCGTTTCGGCGGTATCTGCAATCTGAGAATGGATGATACAAACCCCGCCAAGGAAGACACCGAATATGTGGATGCCATCAAGCAGGATATCCACTGGCTCGGATTTGACTGGGGCGACAGATTCTATTATGGTTCCGATTATTTTGAAAAAGACTATGAATATGCAATAGAGCTTATAAAGAAGGGGCTTGCTTATGTATGCGAGCTCACTCCCGAGGAGTTTAAGGCAAACCGCGGAGATACATCCACTCCCGCGACTTCTCCGTACAGAGACAGACCCATAGAGGAAAACCTTGAGCTTTTTGAGAAGATGAAAAACGGTGAGATAGAAGAAGGTAAGATGACGCTTCGTGCAAAGATCGACCTTGCAAGCAGAAACTTCAATATGAGGGATCCCGTTATCTATCGTATAAGATTTATCAATCACCACCGTCAGGGTACAAAGTGGTGCATCTTCCCGATGTATGATTTTGCACATCCCATTCAGGATGCACTCGAAGGTATCACACATTCACTTTGTTCGCTTGAGTACGAGGATCACAGACCCCTGTATGACTGGGTAGTCACAAATGTATCGATCCCGTATCACAAACCCCGCCAGATCGAGTTTGCGCGTCTGGGCATAGACCATACGGTCATGAGTAAAAGAAAACTCCGTCAGCTTGTCGAAGAGAAATACGTATCCGGCTGGGACGATCCGAGAATGCCTACCCTCTGCGGTTTAAGAAGAAGAGGATATACAGCAAAGTCCATCCGTAATTTCTGCGACAGCATCGGTGTTGCAAAGAGCACAAATATAATCGAATTTGCCGAGCTTGAAAGATGTCTGCGTGACGATCTTAACGAGACCGCAACCCGTACAATGGCGGTTGTGAACCCGGTTAAGCTTACGGTCACCAACTATCCCGAAGGCAAGTCCGAAGTATTTGAAGTTGAGAACAATCCTTTAAGACCCGAAGACGGTACTCATGAGATCACATTTTCAAGAAACCTCTATATGGAGGCAGAGGACTTCATGGAGGAGCCCATTCCGAAATATAAGAGGATGTTCCCGGGTAATGAGGTACGTCTTAAAGGCACATATCTTGTGACCTGCACAGGCTGTGTCAAGGATGAAAACGGCAATGTGACCGAGGTGCTCTGCGAGTACGATCCCGAGTCCAGAGGCGGTAACCCCGCTGACGGCCGTAAGGTAAAGGGAGCCACGATCCACTGGATCGACAGTGCTACCTGCGTTGATGCCGAGGTCAGACTTTACAACAACTTATTTGAAGACGAGCAGCCCGACGGACCCGACAAGAACTTCCTTGACTGCTTAAATCCCGAAAGCCTTACCGTACTTAAGAACTGTAAGGTTGAGCCCAAAATGGTCGAGATTGCAAAGGAATTCGATAAGACAGAAAATAAGCGCGGTGTGAATGCGCCCACTTTCCAGTTCATGAGAGTCGGTTTCTTCTGTATGGACAACAAGGACAGTTCGCCCGAACACCTTGTATTTAACAGAAGTGTTCTTTTAAAGGATGGTTTTAAGAAATAGTCTTTAAATAGTTTTTTACAGTTTTTTTCTTTTAAATTTATAGCAAGATCCCATGCACTCCTTTATACTGAAGATCAGTAAGAGTTTTTCAGTGTAAAGGAGGTTTTTTATGGATAATTTTCAATTCTATTCCCCAACAGAGTTTGTGTTCGGTAAGGGTACCGAGTTAAAAGCCGGCGAATGTGTCAAAAAATACTGCGGAAGCAGAGTGCTTGTGCACTACGGTTCTGCATCCGCAAAAAAGTCGGGATTGCTCGACAGAGTCTGTAAAGCTTTGGATGATGCCGGTCTTTACCATGTTGAACTCGGCGGTGTTAAGCCCAATCCCAGGGATACACTTATCTATGAAGGTATTGAGCTTGCAAGAAAAGAGAATATAGATTTTATCCTTTCCGTAGGCGGAGGTTCTGTTATAGATTCATCCAAAGGTATTGCCGCAGGTTTTTATTATGACGGTGATTTCTGGGATATGTACATGCGTAAGGCACCGGTATCAAAGGCACTTCCGATCGGTACCGTTCTTACGATAGCCGCAGCCGGAAGCGAAGGCAGCGGTGCGAGCGTTGTCACAAAGGAAGACGGCATGCTTAAGAGAGATATAGGTTCGGATCTTGTAAGACCGAGATTCTCGATATTGAATCCCGAACTTACATGTGCGCTTCCTCCTTATCAGACGGC
>JAGCCY010000159.1 GCA_017651385.1 Lachnospiraceae bacterium | reverse complement strand
TGGCCAGGTATATGCGACATCCGCGGATTTTTCGTGGACAAGCAGGGAAAGATTTGTGGATTTTTGCCATGCCGCAGGCATCTATTGTGAAGAAATATCGACCGATAAGTATTTTAAACCCGGAATGTGCGACGGCGCTTTTCTTACAAAAGAATATACTTACGATGCAAAGGTACTGGGTAAATTTTTTACCGATTAATTTAAGACACATGACGGTGTTGATTTGGTTTTTAACGCCTGTATCGGATCAATAGTAAAAACGGATTCCGTTTTTGAAATAACGGTAAAAAAAGACGGTGCTGAAGTTATGTATGAAACGCCGTATGTACTTAATGCCACATATTCGGGTGTAAACGGGATAATAGATATCACGGAAAACATTGAAAAAGAGTTCTTTAAGATAAAATATGAGCTTTGTGAGATCATCGTCTGCAAGGCATCCGATGCATTAAAGAATCTCGGAATAACCGTAATGGACGGTCCGTTCTTTTCGATAATGCCTTTCGGACTGACAGGGTATCATTCCCTGACCGCGGTTTCTTTTACCCCTCACAGTACAAGTTATGACGTTCTTCCGACATTTGCATGTCAGGATAAAACCGGGTGTTTGCCTTCCTGCCTTGAAAATTGCGGAAACTGTTTAAGCAGACCCGGTACCGCCTGGGCATATATGTCTCATCTGGCCGACAAATACCTTAAAGAAGAGTACGCATACGAATACGAAAACTCACTTTTTTCGATAAAACCGATCCTTTTGTCGTCGGAGGTGGACGACTCAAGACCCACAGCAATAAAGGTAATGTCGGATGAGCCTAAGTTTATAAGTGTTTTATCGGGCAAGATCAATACGGTCTACGATCTGGATGAGTATCTGTAAATCTGTTTTTTATAGGAGGATCGCCGATGGAAAAAGAAAATAAATTTGTATCCCTGGTTGTTTATCTTTACAACAATGAAGACGGGCTTAAAGATTTTCTTGATAAAACCATTACATATTTATATGAGAAGTTTTCAAAGATCGAGCTTGTATGTGTGGATGATGCTTCTTTGGGTAATGAGGTTGAGACCGTCAGAGGATTTTGTAAAAGCAAAGACAGGGACATGGTGGTAAACGTCATACATATGAGTTATCATCAGGGACTCGAAAGCGCGATGAATGCCGGAAGAGACCTTGCCATAGGTGATTTTGTGTATGAATTTGATACTACGGTCATGGACTATGACATAGATGTTATAAGCCGGGTATATGAAAAGATGCTTGAAGGTTATGATATAGTATCCGCATGTTCGTCATCGAAGCCCAAAACGTCATCGAGACTGTTTTACAGGATATTCAATGCATTTTCCCGTGAAAAAGGTTCAAAGCTACAGAATGAGACTTTCAGGATCATAACAAGACGCGCCATAAACAGAGCAAAATCCATGGGTACATACATACCTTACAGAAAAGCGGTTTATGCGAGCAGCGGCTTAAAAACCGAGCATGTGGTATACGATCCCATAAAAGGAGTCAAAAGAGATTCAACGGGCCGTATGAGTCTTGCGATCGATTCTTTTGTGTATTTTACCCACTTCCTTGAAAGCCTTTCAAGTTTCCTGTCGGTAATGTTTTTGATAATTACGGTCGTAATCGCGATATTCATACTGTCAGATATATTACTGCATCACAACACCGCAGACGGCTGGCTGTCGATCATGGGATTTTTATCTGTAGGCTTTTTCGGAGTATTTTTGCTCCTTTCGATCGTGCTCAAATATCAGTCGGCTATATTGAATGTTGTTTTTAAACATAACGATTATGTAATTTCCGATATTGAGAAGATTTTATAGAAGGAAAAATAAATGATAAACGGTGTAAATTTTCTTTTTCCGGTACTTAATGAGCATTTAAGACTTTCAAAAGGGATAGAGAACGCATATGCATATCTTAAGGAAAACCTTGAGTGTCCGTTTGATATGACCATTATCGATAACGGGTCGGATGATGATACTCCCAAGATAGGAAAGGCTCTTGAAGAAAAGTATCCCGAAGTAACATATATGCGTATCGAAGAACGCGGAGTAGGTGTGGCTTTCAAGACCGGTATCGAGAACAATACAAGGGATATAGTCGGCTATATGGATATCGACCTTTCAACGGATCTTAAGTATGTAAAAAAGATGCTTGAGGCATTTGATTCGGATCCCGATCTGTGCTATGTTAACGGGACCAGGTTCAGCAAACTGTCCGACACGCAGGGCCGAAAATGGTACAGGAAGATCACTTCAAAAGGACTTGTTGTTTTATTAAAAAGTGTTCTTAAGATGAAGGCCACGGATGCGGTATGCGGTTTTACTTTTGTAAGAAAAGAGACCGGAGAGCGTCTTATCGGGGAATGCGGAAACGACAAGGGCTGGTTTTATACGATAGAATTTCTGTTAAGAGCTGAGCGCGACGGTATAAAAATATATGATATGCCGGTTGAATGGCAGGAAGATTACAATACGACCGTAAATATTCCGAAGACTATAAAGAATTATCTTTCAAACATAAAAAGACTTCATAAGACGTTTAAGGAAGAGAGCAGATAAATGCTTAAAAGAATAGATCTTTCAAGAGATTTTGAAAAACACAGAGAAGAATATCTTAAAGCCATCGAAAACGTGTGTAAGGATACGGCGTTTTCGGGCGGAAAATATACGGATAAATTCGATAAAGAGTTCGCAGACTTTGTGGGCACGAAATATGCTTCGGGCGTTAATAACGGCACAAGCGCGCTTCATGCCGCAATGACCGCACTTAATATCGGTCCCGGGGATGAGGTGATAGTACCTGCCAATACTTACATAGCAACGGCGTGGGGAGTCACCTATACGGGTGCGACTCCGGTTTTTGCCGATTGTACTGAAGATACATGGGAAATCGATGCGGAAAGCGTAAAGAAAAAGATCACGGACAGGACAAAAGCCATAATCGGCGTGCATTTATACGGACAGCCGTTTGATTTTAATGCCATAGATAAGATCGCAAAAGAAAACGGTCTTTTCGTTGTCGAAGACTGTGCGCAGGCTCATGGTGCGGTATATGAAGGTAAAAATGTCGGTACGCTCGGAGAAATGGGATGTTTTTCTTTTTACCCCGGTAAAAATCTCTACGCGTTCGGCGAAGGCGGCAGCGTGACTACCGATAACGAGGCATATTTTAATACCGTGGATACGATGAAAAACCAGGGCTGCCGCGTAAGATATTATCACGAGATGATCGGTTACAATTACCGCCTTGAAGGCATGATGGGTGCGGTGTTGAGCGTAAGCCTTAAGTATCTGCCCGAGTGGACTAAAAGGCGCAGATATATCGGAAAAAGATATTTATCGGAGATTACAAATCCGCTTATAGTTCATCAGGCTCATCCCGCCAACACAGAGCCCGTATTTCATCTTTATGAGATAAAGGTACCCGATCCCGATAACTTTCTTGAATATATGAAGGATAAGGATATAGAATGTAACAGACATTATCCCGTGCCGTGTCATCTTCAGAAAGCATATGCACACCTTGGATATAAGGCCGGCGACTGTTTAAATGCCGAGGATCTTGCGGCACACTGCGCTACGCTCCATCTGTTTCCGGAGATGACAGAAGAAGAGATAGATACAGTTATAAAAGCATGTAATGAATACAGATAGGAATTAATATGGCAGAGCAGAAAATGCTCCCAAAAAGCGGTGTGATACACGTTCAGGGAGCAAATGAACATAATTTAAAGAGTTTAACCGTGGATATACCCAGAAATAAGCTTGTTGTTTTGACCGGGCTTTCGGGTTCCGGTAAATCAAGTCTTGCATTTGATACGATCTATGCGGAGGGACAGAGAAGATATATGGAGTCCCTCTCTTCTTATGCAAGACAGTTTTTGGGTATGATGGAAAAACCCGATGTGGAGAGGATCGACGGTCTTTCTCCCGCTATTTCGATCGATCAGAAATCCACAAACAGAAACCCCAGATCCACAGTGGGAACCGTTACGGAAATATACGATTATTTCCGTCTTCTTTATGCGCGTATCGGAATAGCTCATTGTCCTGTCTGCGGAAGAGAGATCTCAAGGCAGACGGTTGACCAGATGGTCGATAAGATCCTTACGCTTCCGGAAGGTACCAGGATCCAGCTTCTGGCTCCTGTTGTAAGAGGCAAAAAAGGCCGTCACGAGAAGATCATAGACAAGGCAAGAAGATCCGGCTATGTCCGTGCCATAGTGGACGGAAGCCTTTATGAACTTACCGAAGAGATAGAACTTGATAAGAATATAAAGCACACCATAGAGATCGTCGTCGACCGTCTTGTTGTGGGACCTGATATCAACAAAAGACTTACGGATTCGATCGAGACGGTGCTCGATCTTGCCGAAGGCTTATTAAGCGTTGATGTGATCGACGGGGAAAGATTATCCTTCTCGTCCAATTTTGCGTGTCCGGACTGTGAGATAAGCATACCGGAGATAGAACCCAGAAGTTTTTCTTTTAACAATCCTTTCGGAGCCTGTCCCGTTTGTGCGGGTCTTGGCTATAAGATGGAGTTTGCGAGAGAACTCATCATTCCCGATGAGACCAAGACTCTTAATGAGGGCGCTGTCGTAATTAACGGATTTAAGTCAATGAACGACAAGAAAAGCTGGATGTATGCCATCATGCAGTCGCTCATGAAGAAATATAAATTTGACATGGATACGCCGTTTAAAGATTATCCACAGAAGATCAAAGACCTTCTGTGGCTTGGAAACGGTGGAGAAAAATTTGAAATATCTTATAAAAGTCAGCGCGGCCAGGGTACCTATGAGGTGACGTTCGAAGGTATACTTGAACTTTGCAGAATGAGATACAGAGAGACCTTCTCACAGACCGCAAAAGCCGAATACGAGACTTTTATGAATATCACTCCGTGCGAAGAATGCGGCGGTAAGAGGCTTAAAAAGGAGTTTTTGGCCGTTACCGTCGGTGGGCTTAATATTTTTGATATAACAAGCTTTTCGGTTACAAGACTGATAGATTTTCTGGAAACGATCAAACTTACCGATCAGCAGAGATTTATAGGAAGGCAGATCCTTGAGCAGATAGATCTCCGCGTTAAATTTTTGCGGGATGTCGGTCTTAACTATCTTACCCTGTCGCGCGCGACATCTTCTCTTTCGGGCGGCGAGGCACAGAGAATAAGACTTGCGACACAGATAGGCTCGGGTCTTGTGGGTGTTACATATATTCTCGATGAGCCGAGTATAGGTCTTCATCAGCGGGATAACGGCAAACTT
>JAGCCY010000158.1 GCA_017651385.1 Lachnospiraceae bacterium | reverse complement strand
TGCATGATCTCATCGATGGTCGAAACCGTGATAAATGCCTTTGTATCCTGTCTTTTTATGACCTCACGCATCTTCTGAAGTTCAAAATAAGTCACGTAGCAGATAAGGGTCTTATTCTCACCTGCGATCGCGCCCTGTGAATTGATGACCGTACAGGTTTTATTGAATTCTTCTCTTATGGCCTTGATAAGCATATCCGGGTTCTGCGTAATGATCGTAAGCTGTTTTATCGCATCGAAATGATCCGTAAAGTGGTCGATCACCGTCGTCGCTATAACATATACAAGAAGGCTTAAAAGTGCGCTGTTTTCGTTTATTAAAAGGAAAGCGGTAATATATACACAGGCATTGAATGCAATAAGAAGACCCGTCATACTGAAGTTCTTTCCGGTCTTTTCGGACAGTTTATTGACAAAGATATTGGCAAAGATCTCGGAACCGTCGATACAGCCGCCAAACCTTAATATAAGCGAGAGCCCGGCTCCCAAAATGGCGCCGCCGAACACTACCGCTATAAAATGTTCTGCCTGAAGTTCAAAAGGAATATTCTCAAAGGCCTCAAGACCCACGGTATAACTGATAACACCCACGATCGACTTAAGTCCGAATTTAAAACCCAGCACCACAAAGCCCGCGATCAAAAACGGGAGGGTTACCAGAAAAACGCATATCGAAAGATTAAATCCCGTAAGTTTTCCGATTATGATACCGATACCTGCGGTTCCGTAATCGATGGCACCGCTCGGAAGAAGTATGCATGCTACCGAGAAGCTCACCAGGAGTGCTCCGATGATTATAGCGGCATAAGAAACCGCTTCGTTTAATTTCTTCATTTCATTAATCCCCTTCGCCTTCCGAATAATCCGTAAAAGAAATATGGTAATCGTATCCTATGGCGTCAGTCACATATACTCCGGGTTCGATATATGTGCTTTGATCGTAAGGAACGGTAATGTCTTTATCTCCCTTTCGTATAGTAACATGGTCGGGAGTAACTTCGGTCACTTTAAACAGTTCAATACAGATCCTGCTTCCGTTCGTATCTTTCTTGCTGTCGGTCCAGTCTCCGTGGTCCAGTTCGTAAAACACCATGCCGGATCTTACAGAAAAATGATGAAAGAACTGACCGCTTCCAAGGTCCATTCCTCCTTCATCGTATCCGCCGTAATCCACGGTTACGGTCATGGAGCATGTACCCTTATTTGAGCCGCATCCCGACAATATGTTGACCAAGGCAGTCATTATAAGAAGAGCCGCCAATATCCTGTATTTCATATATTCCCCTCCTTTTCAAGATGATATCACAAAAAAAAGCCGTCCGCGACTCTTTTATTTCGCGGGCGGCCCTTATCGATCACTGTTATTTCAATTTAAGCGGTTCTGCATCATATACGAAGACCATGGCATCATAACAATCGAGCGGGGCAGCATTTACGATATGTGTCCGCTTTATGATATGCATAAGCACACTGTAGCTTTCACCGAGGCTTCCCATAGAGACATCTTCGCCAAGTTCTGCGTACAACGTACTTGCCGTATCCACATCATCGAACTGAAGAAGATATCTTCCGCCGAAATCCTTGGCACTCTTGGCAAAACCGTCGTCCGATTTAAATGAATGTTTTCCTCTCTCCCCTTTAGAGTTTGGAAGATTTGCGGTCGTTCTGTAAAAATCCGAACCGATCACGTAATATCCGGTAGGATGTTCCGACTCCAAGAGACACCCCATATTGTTATTTTGGTACATTGGACTTTGCGGAAGTTTGGATATGTGGCCCGCATGACCTGTTACAAAGATCATGTTCCTGCCGAGTTCCTGTTCTCTTTCAAGTATCCATTCGACATTTTCCGCCATATAACCGTCCCTTAACTTATATGACTCGCCTGCATTATTGACATATGCGTCAAAAAGTATGACGCACTGCTCAAGGCATCTTAACATGTGTGTCGCTTCTTCATAATCAATCGAAGGATCATCGGCCATTTTTTCAAGTTCAGCGCGGATCAGGCCTATCTTATCCAGTTTTTCGTTGAGTGTAAGCGATACGTCGTCTATGCTTACCTTGTCAAACATAGATCCGTCAATTCCGGCCTTTTTTGTAAGGTAATCTATATAAGGCTCATCGTCCTGCATATCGTAACCATAGAAATTAAGTCTGTTTCCGGCGCCCTGCTCAAGATTATATTCGCGCATCCATTTAAGCAGTTCCTCGCAAGTCTCGGTCTTGTAAATCCTGAAGTTTAAGGCGTCCATGGCCTCGTCCAGTGTGGTCTCGCCGCCGTTTATATAATCGTTTACGGTAAGATAGCAGCCCGAATGTCCTTCAAGGCAGAAGCTTTTAACCTCGCCGCTTTCCACAAGCTTTTTAAAGATCTCTGTCTTAAGTTCCTGAAAATCACTGTTACCGTGTGTCGCTTCACCGAAAGCCACTATCTCGGTACCTTCGGGGATGGTAAGTTCATCGATCGTTTTTGCGTATTCCTTAACCTCGGCAGTCTTTGAATCACCGCACCCCGTTACAAATATCATTATCAAAAGCGCAGTCAATAATACTAAAATATTCATCTTTTTGTTTCTCATTTCATACTCCTGTTTTCTGTTACATGTTTTTCTTTCTTCATGCAATACATATGATAGTCGGCTTGTATAAAATGAAAAATCGATTTGGCTTACAAAGAAACAAAAAACACTTACAAAAATGTCACATTTATATATTTGATATTATTTTTCTTTTATCCAGATATCATAGTCCACGGCATTTTTAATACCGTCGATATGACCCCTCTCCGAATATTGCCAGAATTCAAAAAAGTACGGAGTCTGGGGAATATCTTCGTAATCCGCATACCAGAATCTGTAATCGGTAAGCTTATCCATTTCAAATTCAAAAGCCTCCCACAGCATA
>JAGCCY010000016.1 GCA_017651385.1 Lachnospiraceae bacterium | reverse complement strand
GAAATTTCGGAGAAATTTCCCAATAAAACAAAAAGACCCTCAGCCGTTACAGTCTGAAGGTCTTTGAGAAGCAATTTTTTAAAGTATATCCTGCATAAGAAGAGGGATCGCGTACTTTATCCTGCCCTGCGCAAGAGCCGTGAAGTTTTCGATCCTCTCCGTATTTCCTTTCACCATGTCGAAATGTGTGGGCACAAGAAGTCTGACCTTAAGGTCCAATGCAAGTTCAAGAGTCTGAGCACTTGAAAGATTACCGATTATCCCTCTTGATTCACGTTCTTCGTCGCGTCCGTTGATGGGTGAGAACAAAATATCGATCTTTCCAAGGTCGGTCAGGCTTTTGAACATTCTGCCCGTTCTGTAGGTATCGCCTAAATGCACATATTGCCTGCCGTTTATCGTAAGAGCGTAACCTAAGTTATGATCGAGGCCGTTTTCATCGACACTGTGGGTGGGATGAGCGGTTGAAAATGCTTTAAGTTTAATCCCGTGTTCAAGTGTTAAACTGCATCCGTCGTAAGCCGGTACGATCCTTTCTTCCTCTATTCCGATGTCTGTAAGTATCGGCACACAGCCTTTGGGGACCACGAACAGTGTTTTCTTTGAGTGCTCCGCGATCGCTTTTACCGTGTCGACATTAAGATGATCTATGTGGTCGTGAGTGCATAATACATATGTGGGACTTACGTCCGCAGGATTAATTACCGGCGGGTAATTTCTTATGCTAACGCCGTTATCGACCATATCCGCCAATACGGGGTCGATCATGATATCAAATTCATCGCATCTGAACCAAAACCCGCATTGTCCCAAAAATCTGATCTCCATCTCAATTTCCCTCCTGTCAGGTATACGCATGATAAAAGGCACCCGAAACAATATCCGGGTGCCCAAACTTACATCTTTTTGCAATACTTATGCCATCTCATACTGAAGCATTTCATATTTGAGACGACACCCTTCCGAAATCTCAGAGGGAAGCAAAGCCCTTGCAACAAGCTTTTCGTCGCCGTCGGGCTCATCCTCCTTAACAAGATTTGCATAATCTCCGTCTATACTTTTTACCGTATAATAAACCGTCTCAAACATAGTAACTTCTCACATATTAATAATGTTGTTTATCAAAAGTTTTTAATCATATCATCGGTAACGAAATCAAGCTTCATGCCTTCTAAAGCCTTTGCACAGGCTTCTTTGTCGGCGGGCTTTATTACGATACATGCATTCTCGTCCTTGGTGGAAAGGGCATACATATACTCGATGTTGATGCCTGCTTTGGAGATCGTCTCTACCACACTCTGTAAGGAACCCACAACATGCGGAAGCTTGATGGCAAACACATCCGTAAGATGTGCGGAAAGGCCTGCGGATTTAAGCGCAGTCTTTGCCTTTTCGGGATCCGACACTATCATACGCAGCATACCGAATTCCGTAGTGTCCGCAAGACTTAAGGAAATGATGTTAATATTTTCGTTTTTAAGTACGTTAAGTGCCGAGCCGAGTCTTCCGTCGGCGTTTTCAAGAAATACCGAAACCTGCTTAAGAAACATGATAACCCTCCTTTAGTCAAATACACGGTGATCGATTACATGAACGCTCTTACCTTCGGATCTGTCAAGTGTCTTGGGCTCCACGAGCTTGACCTTGACCGCAAGGCCGATCGCCTGCTTGATGACGCCCTCTATCCTCTTGGTAAGTTTTTCGAGTTCTTTTATCTCATCGGAGAAGAATCTTTCCTCGACCTCGACCTGAACTTCTATGGTATCAAGGTTATTTACACGATCTATTATTATCATGTAATGAGGCAGTGTCTCCGAAAGTTCAAGAAGCGCAGCTTCTATCTGTGACGGGAATACATTTACTCCTCTTAAGATGAGCATATCGTCGGAACGGCCTTTGAATCTTGCGATCCTTGCCGTAGTACGTCCGCATCCGCAAGAACATCTCGTGATACTTGTAAGGTCCTTTGTGCGGTATCTGATAAGCGGGATACCTTCCTTGGTAAGCGTTGTGAATACAAGTTCTCCGAGTTCATTCTCTCCGATGGGCTCTAAAGTCTCAGGCGAGATGATCTCCGGAAGGAAATGGTCTTCCTGAATGTGAAGGCCCTGATGAAGCTCACAGTCGCAGGCCACACCGGGTCCCATTATTTCCGAAAGTCCGTAAATATCGTGACAGTTAAGATGAAGTTTCTCCTCTATCTGGAGACGCATCTTCTCGGTCCAGGGTTCTGCACCGCAGACAGCGGCACGAAGCTTTATGTTTTCAAGGTCTCCGTTTTCTATTATTGTCTCTGCGATATGAAGAAGGTATGAAGGTGTACACATGATACCCGTCGCACCGAAATCCTTCATCATCGTGATAAGTTTCTTGGTGTTGCCGGTGGACATGGGTACAACGGTCGCACCGAGATTTTCAACGCCGTAATGAGCGCCGAGTCCTCCCGTGAAGAGACCGTAGCCGTAAGCAACCTGTACTATGTCGTTTCTGCCGAGACCGCACATTGTAAGCGCTCTCGATACGCATTCCGACCATATCTCGATGTCACGTCTTGTATATCCTACAACGGTAGCTTTTCCGGTCGTTCCGCTCGATGCATGTATACGCACTATCTCCGACTGAGGAGCGGCGAAAAGACCGAAAGGATAAGTATCTCTGAGATCGTCTTTTGTGGTATAGGGGAGCTTGTTAAGATCCTCTATACCGTTAATGTCTCCGGGTTCAAGACCCACAGACTGCATTTTCTTACGATAGTGTTCAACGTTATGATAAACGTAATCAACCTGCTTCTTAAGGCGTTTGCTCTGAAGGACGCTCATTTCGTCCCTTGACATACATTCTTTTGCTTCGTTCCATATTTTGTTCATTTCTTTGTCTCCTTTTTGAGTGGCATAAGAAAATGATCTTAGTGCCGGTTTACTGTATCAGTGGGACAAATCATACCCGAACAAGGAATCCCGTGCTCTGCACTCGTTTAAATCCCTGCCCGGGATCTAAAACTCGAACCCCTTAATGAAAGCAGCTTTGTTGATGTCTATAGTCTTCGGCGGAACCGTCTCTTCTATGACCTTAAGCCATTCTTCTTTTGTAAAATTCATGTGCTTTGCGGCCATGCCGAGCACGATGATATTAAATACCCTCGCATTACCCATCTTAAGGGCTTCACTCTGGGCATCGATCGAATAAACCTTGTACTGTTTTGAAAGGTTCTCGATTATATTTTCCGGATACTGTGCCGCACCCGTTACGACCGGCATCGGATCGATACGCTGGTCGTTTACTATCAAAACACCGTCCTTCTTTAAGAACTGAACATATCTCATTGCCTCAAGCCTTTCAAAAGCTATGAGCACATCCGCGCAGCCTTCTTCCACTATCGGCTCCGCAACTTTCTCGCCGTATCTTACGAAAGTCACTACCGAACCGCCTCTCTGCGCCCTTCCGTGAACTTCGGAAAGCTTTACGTCATAGCCTGCGCTTAACATTATTCCGCCTAAGATTCGGCTGGTAAGAAGGGTTCCCTGTCCGCCCACACCGACAATCATAATATTCTTAGTTTCCATTTGTACCATCCTCTATCTCTCTACGCACTCAATGGCGTCAAACTTACACATCTGTCTGCAAAGTCCGCATCCGTTACACATGGTAGCGTCGATGGAAACCGTGCCGTCAGCGTTCTTGGTAAGAGCGGGACAACCGGGCTTTAAGCAGGCGCCGCACTTCTTACACTTCTCGGGAAGAGGCTTGAATACGTTAGGGAACTTCTGGCCCTTTAAAAGTGCGCAGGGTGCCTGACATATTATTACGGAAACCTCGTCGCGTGCGGTTTCTTCTTTAATCGCTTTGGTAAGAGCCGCCTGGTCAAAAGAAGAAACTTCCACAACATGTTCGATACCCATAGCCTTGCAAAGGTTGTAAATATCAATTGCGTAGGTAGGCTCGCCCATAAGGGTCTTGCCGGTAGCTGCGTGGTCCTGATGGCCGGTCATGCCGGTGGTGGAGTTGTCAAGAATCAAAACGGTGCCGGTGGCCTTGTTATAGACCATATTCATAAGGGAATTGACACCTGTATGAAGGAAGGTTGAGTCACCGATAACGGCTACCCAGTCCTTGATGTATTCTTTGCCTTTGGCCTTCTCCATACCGTGAAGGGTGGAGATGGAAGCGCCCATACAAACGGCTGTGTCCACTACGTTAAGAGGTGCAACGGCGCCGAGTGTATAGCATCCGATGTCG
>JAGCCY010000157.1 GCA_017651385.1 Lachnospiraceae bacterium | reverse complement strand
TAAATACGCTCTCGTCAATATGGTGTTCGTGCAGTATCAGACCTTCTGCGTGACTCACTCCATAGCTGACGGCGAGATCCTTCTTAAAAAGATATATGAAGTAATAGATAAAAGCCTTACCAAAAAAGAGATCTGCGCACACAGCACGCCCTCGAGTTTTTCGATACTGTTAAGGGTTTCCGATGAGGAAGGCTTAAGAGTAAGGCTCAACGAGCTTATCACAAAGCTTGAGAGCATCGATGAAGGACATTCATTCTCCTTCAGAGCGGGTGTGGATGTCATCGATGTATATCGCGACAGATCCGGTAAGATCATAAAGCGCAAAAACATCGACTTCGAGCGCGAATACAACAACGCAAGTACTGCACAGTTAACTCTGTCGGACAGAAACGAATCCGGCATCGCGTTCTTTGACAGTAAACTTATAGATGAACAGAAATGGCTTGACATCGTGGAAGAAAATCAGCGTCAGGCTCTCGAAAAAGAAGAATTTTTAGTGTATTACCAGCCCAAATACGATCCTGTGAGCAAGGAACTTAAGGGTGCGGAAGCACTGATAAGATGGAATTCGCCGGCGTTCGGTTTCATATCTCCCGGACGGTTCATTCCGATCTTCGAAAAGAACGGTTTTATAACGGAAATAGATCACTATATGCTCACGCATGTTGCAAACGATCAAAGAAAGTGGCTTGATAAGGGACTTAAATGCGTACCCGTTTCCGTTAATATCTCACGTGCGCACTTTATCGAAAGCGATCTTGCAGAGCAGATAAAGGACATCGTGGATGCGGCCGGTACGCCCAGAGAACTTATCGAACTTGAGCTTACCGAAAGTGCATTCTTTGACGATAAGGATGCTCTTATCTATACCATCAACAAGCTTAAGGGTTACGGTTTTGAAGTATCGATGGATGACTTCGGATCCGGTTTTTCGTCGCTTAACTCCCTTAAGGATATGCCGCTTGATGCCCTTAAGCTCGATGCGGAATTCTTCAGAGGCGAAAATGTTGACGGCAGAAGCGAGATAGTCGTATCCGAAACGATAAGGCTTGCACAAAGTCTTGAAATGAAGACGGTCGCAGAAGGCGTCGAAGCCAAAGAGACTGTTGATTTCCTGGCAGATCAGGGCTGCGATATGATACAGGGCTTCTATTTTGCACGTCCCATGCCGGGCAGTGATTTTGAACAGAAAATGATCGAGGGGATAGCTTCTTTCCCCGAATAAAAAAATTTAAGAGAGGACATCGACCAAGTTTCTTCGATGTCCCCTCTTACTCAACTATTTCCAATGGAGTATTCCTCTCTTTCTCTCTAAATCTTTCCACCTCTTCTTTTTGTACGTGGGTACGAAACGTCATTTTTCTCACCGTTTCACTTCTGTGTACTCGATTATCAAGTAATTGATCTATGATTATATTCAGTTGTTAAAGTGTCAGGCGGACTGTACCTCCTTCTTCGAATTTTTATTACCTCTATACGATTCATCCACCCGGGTAGTGGTTGTTTCTATGGTCATAATATACCATAGAAGCTTCCTTTTGTCAAACACTTTATAAAATCTTAATAAATTATTTGATATTGTCTATTTTCAAAGAGAATTGTCTGAACAATTTATACTGTTCGTTTTATATCTAATGTTACTAATGTTTCCTCTTAAGCGCCTTCTTAACATACTTCTTTTTGTACATCTCGCGGTCGGCTTCTTCTATTATGCTGTTTAAGTCGTTTTCGGTCTTAAGCTCTGTTATATAGTAACCTATCGATGCTTCGAGAGAAAAAGGATGCTTGCCCGCTTCGTTGATAGCAACCATATCCCTTTCGATCTCCTTTATGCACTCTTCGGCCTTTTGCGCATCGTAAAGATCGGTCAGCAGCACAAACTCGTCTCCGCCGTATCTCATGATTATCTCCCCGTGTTTTTTGACCCCTTTCATTATCCCGGCCATTTCCTTTATAAGGTTGTCGCCTTCATCGTGGCCGTAGGTGTCATTGACATCTTTAAGTCCGTCAACATCAAGGAAAACAACACATATCTTCTTATTAGACTCTATGCAGTTCTTGACAATGGGTTCCGACATCTTAAAGAAGCCCGCACGGTTATAGATACCGGTCAGAGTATCGTATATCCACATCTTGTCGAGCGTCTGGATCATACGGTTCATAAGGCTGGATTTACGTATGTTCTCAAATGCGTTGCTGCATATATTGGCCCAGTTGGGGAAAAACTCATTCCTTACCAGATCGCCTGATTCGCCTATGATCGCATAGCCGAAATTGCGCCTTGAATAATGGATCGGGAAGAAATAATAGGTCACTCCCTGTCTGCCGCCGTGGCTGATCGGAGGATAGAGCTCTTTTTTGTTAAAAAGCGCTCCGGATTCCAAAGGCTCACCGTCGACACAGCTTATCACATTTCGCACCTGTTCGGTGTATTCGGTATCATCCTCGTCGGAAAGAAGCTTTTCCGAAAAATTGGAATAATCAAATTCCGTCTCCGGCTTAACATTCAAATTAAGATACAGTTCCTTGGGTTTTAACCTGTATGCGTATCTGCACATATCGTCGATCAGGGTCGCATAATCCTGGCGCGCCATGAAATCCGCCGTCATCATCTTGACCATCTGGTTAAGCTCGGTCTGCTCATAACGATCGACTGCCAGAGCATCCACAACATCGTTATGATTGACGTCTTTGATGTGGCATCCGCAGGTCTCTCCTATATTAAGAAGGATATTAAGCTTAATATCCTGTCCGATCTTATAGTCTTCATAATTATGCAGAATATCGACCGCGCGAAGTCCCTTCTGATATTGCTGCCTTTTCACGGTCGTAAGGCTCGGGGTTATGACTCTTGATACAAAATCGTAATCGACACCGCTCACTTTTACATCTTTTGGAACCTTTATGCCGTTTTTCTTAAGCTCCATGATAACGCCCACTGCCATCTGATCGTTGCAGCATATTATGCAGTCTGCCATGGGCTCGTTAAGCGAAAGAAAATAATCCGCTGCGGAAATACCGCTCCTGTACTCATAATTGCCGTGATAAGCCCAATGATCTTCAAAATCAAGATTATTGTCGGCAAGCGCTCTCATAAAACCTTCGGTCCTCTGCTGAGTGTCGGTTCCGATCATATAGCCCATTACAAAATAGAACTTCTTACAGCCGTGTTCTTTAACCATATGATCCACAAGCTCGTAAATGGAACCTCCCTCATCGGAGGTGATATTAACGTAGTTTTCGTCATAATCATCGATAGCGACGCAGTTAACACCGCTCTCGCGGATCTTCTTCGCGAGCTGTTCTTCTATGACATTGTTGTTGAAGGTATTCTTGACGTAGATCACACCGTCAAATTCCGAGAAATCCGGAAGATCGAAGATATTGTATTCTCCGTTTAAATATCCGTTGTTGGAAGCATCGTTTCCGTGGCAGCAAAAAACGGAGCATACATCCTTACTGTCTCTGATTTTCCTTTCGATGCCTTTCATAAAAGCCTTCTGGGCATCGAAGATTAATCCGCAGATTAGTACAGCTATTTTCATTCCCTTTTACCTGTTTATTGAATATCCAAAATTCATCCCTATGCCGTAGGCATATGTTACTAAATCGTATTTTATCACAGTATGAGCATATTTAACAGATATTTAACCCAAAAAGGAGCTGTACCGGCCCTTGGAATGCTTTATAAAGCATTAACATAACTGCCATATTTGGATTACATAACATCATTGACCAAAAAAGTACTAAATCGTATGATGAATTAAGTAAATTGCAAGTTTGAAATTCAGGAATTATTCTCATGTGTGAAAAAGAAGATAATTTCCACACTTTCCACCGAGTTATCCACAGGCGTCACC
>JAGCCY010000156.1 GCA_017651385.1 Lachnospiraceae bacterium | reverse complement strand
TCATCCTCTGCCTTTCAAAGATCTCCGACATATCCGTCGGCGGAGTCTTATTTGTGATCTTCGGTGCGATCGTCACTCTTCTTGTATCCTCACTTCTTACTCTTATTATCGCAAAAATCCCGAAACTTGGGATCATCGTGGGAAAGTAAGCCTTTAGCGGGACCGGTCCTTGACTTTACCCTGTGATTATAATAGGATTGATAACGTTTAAAAGGTAAAGACATCCATGGAAATAAAAGATGACATAAAGGCCTGGTTTAAATACTTTGCGCCGTTTTTTGCATTGATCATATTATTTGAAAGTGTTACAAGGATCATAGTCTTTGGCGAGATCACATTCGACGGACTTCAGTTTCTTTTCTTTGTGCCGGCTATGGCTTCGACTCTTTCTCTTTTTACGGGATTTCATAAAAAGAAGCCTGTACCAAACAGCGTTATTTTCCTGCTTATCACGCTTATCTTAAGCATATACTATATTTCACAGATCATATATTTCAATAACTTCGGGTCGCTCTATTCGATAAGCCTTGTAAAAATGGGCGCTGAGGCGCTTGACAA
The DNA here is from genome assembly GCA_017651385.1 of Lachnospiraceae bacterium. Classification (GTDB taxonomy): domain Bacteria; phylum Bacillota; class Clostridia; order Lachnospirales; family Lachnospiraceae; genus UBA1258. The sequence goes on along the minus strand of JAGCCY010000156.1, from coordinate 4,031 downwards.
CTTCGGATGGGCACTTAAGGCAACCTTAAGATCTTCGGCACTCATCATCCTTTTAATGCTTGTACCGATCGCGGCACTCACGATAACGATCATCATTAAAAAGAACGCTATGGCAGGCTTTTCGCTGCACCTAAGAGCCATGGTCCTTGCAATGACCGTTTCGTTATGGCTTCTGTCCGTTCTTGCACTGATGTCGTTCGGAACCGGCAGAACATCCGCATATCATGCACTCACCGATCCGTATACGGATACCGACACCTCGGCCGAAAAGATCGGCGTTCTCATGACTTCGATCGTTGAGTCCGGTGCATATTTCTTCGGCGCAGGCAGCAATACCGAAGCAAAACTTGAATCGGCGGATCTGAGCGCTTATATGAGCCTTTCGGGCGATAACGGTCCGGTACAAAACGGCCTCGAAGATGTACCCGGTTCAGGCTCTGACACCGGCGGATATAAAGATATTTCAGGTAGCGAAGCATACGATAATGATATAAGCAGCGCGGCATCCGCCGAAAATCCCGATGAGGAGACAAAATATCATAAAGACGACCGGATCGATATAGATGCTTTAAGAGCAGGCACCGATAATGACGATATCGCCGCACTCTGCGACTATTTTAACGAAAAGGAAGCATTACCGTTTAACGATCATACAGGTCTTTTAAAGGATCACAACCTTATCTATATCTGCGGCGAAAGCTTCGGACCGTATGCATTAAACGAAAAGGTCACTCCGCTTTTATCAAAAATGGCAGGTGAAGGCATTGTATCGCCAAACTACTACACAAGTTACAAAAACACCACAACGAACGGAGAATTTGCTTTCCTGACAGGTCTCTGGCCCGATGTGTCGCGATATGCGGCCGACGGAAACGCAGTCGGATCTTTTGCGAGAAGTTACGATAAATACATGCCTTACGGTCTCGGAACATTGTTTAAAAATGAAGGCATCCCCTCTTTCGCCTATCACGGCTATATAAGTTCATATTACAGACGCGGCGACTCCTGGCCGAACCTCGGCTTTGAGACCATCAAGTTCATGAATGAAGGGATGACCTTTAAAAACTACTGGTCGCCCTCGGATCTTGAACTCATGGAGCAGTCGGTCGACGACTACATAAACGAAGACCGTTTCGTCGCTTACTATATGACCTACAGCGGTCACGGCGACTACACGACCGACACATATATGTACTTAAAAAACAATGCCGCGGTAAGAGAACTCTTAGGCGACGACGCAAAAAACTATTCGGACTCCGAGATCTCGTTTTTTTGCGGAAATTATGAACTTGAACTTTCATTGGAGTATTTAACCGACAGGCTTAAAGCCGCAGGCAAGTCTGACAATACGCTCATCGTGATCGCCGGCGATCACGTTCCGTATTATTTTACCCCCGATGAAATGAAGGACATGGCGAAAAAAAGCGGGATGGACTATGACAGGGATTTTGAAATGTACCGTTCCACGCTTATCATGTACACCCCGGCTTTAAATGAAGTGAACGAAAGCTTTTGCTGTAATACAGACGTATTGCCTACGGTCTTAAATCTTCTTGACATAGACTATGACTCCCGTTTTATTATGGGAATGGATGTATTTGCAAAAGGTACCCACAGAGCAAGACTCTATAACGGCAATTTCATAACGGAGTATGTAAAGTACAATGCATCAAAAGGTAAGGCCGTGTGGTCCGAAAAGGGCGAAACCCTTACCGACTGGCAAAAAGAGATATATCTTGAAAATATGATAAAATATACCGAAGCCGAGTATGCGGCTTCGATAAAGCTTATGGACAACGATTTTTACAGAGAACTTTTCCCGGAGGAATGATATGCGGGCTCTTAATGACGAAAGATTAAATGCTCTTCGCGAAAAAATGCTTAAGATCACTTATGAAAATAAGTTCAATAACTATATGGGCATTACGGTTCTTGAACTTAACGAGAACTACTGTAAGACCCGCATAAAATACGGCGATAATGTGGTAAACCCCTACGGAACATTCCACGGCGGCATATTATCGGCTTTTGCCGACACCACGGCAGGCACCGCCGCCTGCATGTGCGGTTATTTTGTGACCACGATCACCTGTAATCTCAACTACCTTCTGCCCGCAGCCAATACCGAATATATCTACTGCGAGGCCATGAAGCTTAAGTCGGGAAAGCATATCGCGTTCTTTGACATAAGGATCACCGATGACAAAGGAGCCGTTTTGGACAGCGGTGAATACACCTTCTTTATAGGCAAGAATAAAGTTTTGGAATAAAATAGACCGCTGCGGATCGTGCAGCGGTCTTTTTATAAGCCCCCCGGCTATCATACAAAGTATCTTAACTTTGTATATCAGAATCTTCTTGCATGTATTACCGACGGATCTATCGTATCTATATCTCTTGCGCCGGTCCTTGCCATAACAGCCTTAAGTTCTCCGGTAATGTCGTTGATCTTTTTGGCCATTTCCGCGCTTCCGCCCTTTAAAGGACCCATTAACGCTCTTCCCACACAGACAGCATCTGCGCCGAGCGCAATGCACTTAAATACGTCCATACCGCTTTCTATACCGCAGTCGACTATGATCTTAACGCTTCCGCCCACAGCCTTTACGATATCGGGAAGGACCATAAGCGGCGGAACGGAATAAGGCATGATACCGTGGTGGTGAGATACAAGTATTGCCTTTGCTCCCGCTTCGACACTCTTAACCGCATCGCTTACGCTTAATACTCCCTTTACCACAAAAGGAACTTTAGCAGCACTTACAAATTCCTTCATCTCCGAAAGTGACTTTGGTTTCATCGGAAGTCCGCATACAACGTCGTATCCTCCGTTACCCGAAAATGCATGGTCGATGTCCATACCGACGGCCATACAGCCGTTTTTGACCGCATGCTCTATCTTATGAAAGACAACCGCATTATCTTCGTGCGGCTTTATGATCTTGACTACCCTCGCACCCGTTGCGGTCATGGATTCAAGTTCTTCATCCTCGCCCATTCCCACGAAACAAACGGCATTGGCTGCTTTTGCACCTCTTGCGAATTCCGCCATCGCATCGGGACAGATATCATGAAGATGTGAAAGCGCCGCAGTCATGACAGGCGTGTCAAATGTCTCGCCAAAGATCGACATTGAAGTCGACGGCAGTTCTGCGTCGATATAACGGGTCTCTACCAGAAGAGAATCGAAATACTCTCTTGTGATCTTATTGGAATCATATGCTTCGCTCATTTTTAACCTCAATCCGCTCTTGCTGCGATAGTGTAGATATTCTTTACATCGTCTTTGTCAAGCTGCATAAAACCGCCTCTTACGCTGTCGCCGATACCAAGCTTCTCTATAAGGATCGGGATATCCTCTTCCTTTGCTCCGAGATCTTTAAAGTTTGTGGGCATGCCGATCGACTTAAGGAAGTTTCTGAAACACCTGATACCTTTAAGCGCCGTAGCCTTGGGATCTTCAAAGTCCATCTGAACTCCCCAGACTCTTGTGGCAACCTGACAGAATCTCATTACGTTATGGTCGCAGACATATTCCATCCATGCAGGCATTACAGCCGCAAGACCCGCACCGTGTGCACAGTCATACAATCCCGAAAGCTCATGCTCGAGAGCGTGCGAATTCCAGTCCTGACTTCTGCCCACACCTACGATATCGTTGTGTGCAACGGTTCCGGCCCACATGATGTTGGCTCTTGCCTCGTAATTATTGGGATCGGCTATTACCCTCGGTCCTTCCTTGATCATCGTAAGGAGCAGACCTTCACAGAGTCTGTCCGTAACTTCAACTTCGGGTGTATTGGTAAAATATCTTTCAAAAATATGTGCCATTATATCGGTGATACCGCACGCCGTCTGATAAGGAGGAAGTGTACATGTAAGTTCGGGATTTAATATCGAAAATCGCGGTCTTACAAGATCCGAACCTATGTCTCTCTTAAGCATGCCGTCTTCTTTTGTGACAACACTCGCACCGCTGCCTTCGCTTCCCGCTGCGGCTATCGTAAGAACTGTACCGATCGGAAGTGCTT
>JAGCCY010000155.1 GCA_017651385.1 Lachnospiraceae bacterium | reverse complement strand
CGAGTATGCGGGCGAAAAGGGTATCACGGTATCCTTAGAGGATTTTGACGGCTTTACTTCTCCGATTGCCAGGACCGGTCAGCTTAAATGGTTTTTTACAAAGGTTCCGGGTCTTAAACACACCTTCGATATGGGCAATTACGCGTTCAGTAACGAGGATGCCGAGGCGGCGCTTAACGAGTTTAAGGACATTATCTGTCACGTGCACTGTAAAGACCGCGGGGAAGAAGCAGAAACGGATAAAAGCATCCGCGAGGATGTCTGCATCGCCGATGGCCTTGAAATGAAATATAGACGCGGCATGAAGCCCGTCCCCGTGGGCGAAGGTTATATTCCGATCGCGAAAATGCTTAAGGAACTGACGGAAAGAGGTTACAAAGGTTATATGGCCTTAGAACATTTCGGGGCAGACGATCAGCTTGATTTTATGGTGCGTTCAGCAGGGAATGTCACACGTATTCTAAGTGAACTGTAAGTAAGATCCGGGGGAGCCTATGTCACTTTTTAAGAAAAAAACACATGCCGAAAAATACCCGTACAATCCTGAAACAGAGGTGCCTTTTATCCATGCGAACACCTGCAACCGCGACATGGTGGCGGGGTTTAAGGAAAAGAACTCGGGCGTTTTCCATGAGGTCATGCTTATAAAAGATAAAAAGGATATTGAAGAATTCAAAGCAAGCTACGGCATCAAAGGGGATATTCACATGTCCGGGAATATGTAGCATTTATCTGCCGGAAGGCCACGCTGCCGGCACATTTTCCGGCGGAAGGCTCAGAAGAGAGGAATAATTCGGGAAAGGACAGTATCACAATGTTTCATTTTGGCTTTTCTTATATAGGACTTATCTGGCTTATCATGCTTTTTGTCCCGAATATCATCTGGACAAAGAACAAGCCTTTAGGCTATGAAGAAGAGGTTATAAAAGAGAATAAGGTCTTTCTTTTGTTTGAGCGTACGGGACAGGTTCTGGTCACAACGCTCGCGCTCATTTTTAAGGACTTTAATATAGACTTAAACCGCAAGCCTTCACTCATCATTCTTGGGATATCGTTTCTTTTGATGGTATGCTATGAGCTTTATTGGATCTGCTATTTTAAGAGCGAAAAGACGATGAAAGACTATTACTCTTCATTCCTTTTTGTGCCGGTAGCGGGTGCAACGCTTCCGGTGATCGCGTTCTTTTTCCTTGGTCTTTACGGTGCGAACGGGATATTTCTTCTTGCGGTGACCATACTTGGGATAGGGCATATCGGCATACATGTCATGCATAGAAATGCGGCCGTTCCCAATACCGATAAGAAAAGAAAACTTCCGATAAGGCTTATTATGTGGTTATTTGCCTGTATAGGATGCGCTCTCGTGCTTGCTCTTATCGGATATTTCGGATACAGGAACATAAGATTTATAAAGGCATTTGCCGGTGCCAAAAACCCTGTCTTCGAAGACAGATATATTGAGTTAAACGGTCAGGAACAGTATATAAGGGTAATGGGGAAAGACAAAGATAATCCCGTCATCATTCTTTTGCACGGCGGACCCGGAGGTCCCGACGGTTCGATGGATTATGCGTATATGGACTATCTTCTCGACGACTATACCTATATAACATGGGATCAGAGGGGATGCGGAAGGACATATTACAGAAACCACGCCTTAGATCCCGACAATGATACCGCGACTGCCAAGCAGCTGCTTGAAGATATTGACGCTCTTGTGGATTACGCCTGCGAAAGATTCGATGAGGACAAGGTTACGATCCTCGGCCATTCGTGGGGAAGCTTGCTTGCCGTACGTTATTCTTTTGACCATCCCGAGAAGATCGATAAAACGATCTGCATAGGGCAGTATGTAAGCTTTAGAAAAGGTGAAGTGCTGGCTGCCGAAAAGGCTCTTAAACGGGCCAAAGAAGCGGGTGACGATACATCAAAGATCGAGGAAGCATTAAAGGTCTATCAAAGCGAGCCGAGCATGCTTAATATGCTTGCGTTAAGGAACTTTACGGGACCGTACAATGTCCCCGATGTTCCGGAAAGGGCCACTTTGCGAGGTGCATTTTCACCTTATCTGGGCATCGACGATATGAGATGGATGTTCATCGACAATGCTTCTGTTGAGAAACTGTTCAAAAACTGTAAAAGTCTTATCGATTTTATGGAAAAGATGAATGACGTGAGGGCCTGCGGCACTGAGTTCAAGGTTCCGATGTATTTTATAAGCGGCGAGATGGATGTGACCTGTGAGACGTCGCTTGCAAAAGAATATTGCGAGGATATAAGCGCACCCGATAAGGCCTTTTATGAGATCGAAGGCTGCGGCCACACTCCGCAGGCGGATAAGCCCAAAGAGGTTGCGGATATCATAAGAAAACTTGGAAAATAACTTTTAAGATTTTAAGGGGAAAGAAAAATGCCTTTAAGGATCGTTCGAAACGATATAACGAAGATGCATGTGGATGCGATCGTAAATACAGCAAATCCCGAGCCCGGATACGGCTCGGGGCTTGACAGTGCCGTATATACGGGAGCGGGCGCGGATAAGCTTTTAAAGGACAGAAGTGAGATAGGCGTGATGCCAAAAGGAACTTCTGCGATAACCAGAGGGTATGACCTTCCCGCAAAATATATAATCCATACGGTGGGGACACCCTGGATCGACGGTAAAAGCGGTGAAGAAGAGATCGTAAGAAACTGCTACAGGTCCGCATTTGACATAGCGCTTGGGCATGAAGTGGAAAGCATCGCATTTCCGCTTCTTGCTTCGGGATGTTACGGATTTCCCAAAGGTATCGCATTAAGGCTTGCACTTTCCGAAATAGAAGCTTTCCTTTCGGAAAACGAAATGGAAGTTTATCTTGTGGTCTTTGACGAGAAGTCGTTTTCCTTATCAAGTGAACTGTACGGAGACATCGATTCCTACATAAACGAAAATTTTGTGGAGGAAAAGATCAAAGAGGAGTACTGCTTCGAAGACCGTATGCCCTACGCTTCACAAAGTTCGATGATGTTATTGGGTGCGGCACCCCGAAAGACCGGCAACGCTTTAGAAAGATCCGAAAGATCATTCTTTCGAAAGAAAAAAGGGGCTAACGACAGTGCTCCGAGATATGAGGATGCAAAATCCTCAGAATTTGCCGAAGACACTTTCGTGGCTGATGAGGAAGAAGCCTGTGTGCCTGAGCTTGCTGCTCCTTCAGTAAAAAAACGGACCCTCGATGACTGTTTAAGCGATATCCAGAAGACTTTTATGGAGCTTGTTTTTTCTTTTGCCGATGCAAAAGAAATGACGGATGTGGAAGTTCAGAAAAAGGCAAACCTTGATAAGAGGGCTTTTTCCAAACTTAAATGCGGAAACACCAAAAATCCGAGCAAATCAACGGCACTTGCGCTTGCGGTATCGCTTAAGCTTAATCTTGAT
>JAGCCY010000154.1 GCA_017651385.1 Lachnospiraceae bacterium | reverse complement strand
CCGAAGGCCCCACATCGGAAGTACTGAACAATCCCGATGTTATCACTGCATATTTAGGTGAATAGGAGGATAAACAAATGGCAATGCTTGAAGTAAATGACCTCCACGTTCACTACGGCGTAATAGAGGCCATAAAAGGAATCGATTTTAAAGTAAACAAAGGCGAAGTCATCGCCCTTATAGGAGCTAACGGTGCGGGCAAAACCACCATTTTGCATACCGTCAGCGGCCTTATAACTCCCACGAAAGGAAGCATCACATTCGAAGGTGTGGACATCACCAAAACTCCCGGTCACAAGATCGTGTCCATGGGCATGGCACACGTTCCGGAAGGTCGTAGAGTTTTCCAGCAGTTAAGTGTTCTTCAGAACCTTAAGATGGGTGCATACACCAGAAAAGACAAAAAAGAGATAGAAGCCACGCTTGAAAACGTCTACAAACGTTTTCCGAGACTTGCGGAGCGTAAGAATCAGATAGCGGGTACGTTATCGGGCGGCGAGCAGCAGATGCTTGCCATGGGCAGAGCATTGATGAGTCATCCCTCGATCCTTCTTATGGATGAACCTTCCATGGGTCTCTCTCCTATTTTCGTCAACGAAATATTTGATATAATAAAAGAGGTAAGTAAGGGCGGCACGACCGTATTACTCGTTGAACAGAACGCAAAGAAAGCTCTTTCCATTGCGGACAGAGCATATGTGCTTGAAACCGGAAAGATCGTGCTTGAAGGAAAGGCATCGGATCTACTCAACAACGAAGCCATCAAAAAGGCTTATCTCGGTGAATAGGGGGCGTTAATATGGACAAGAAATTTGTGATCACCATTGCTCGTCAGTACGGAAGCGGCGGAAAGACGATCGGGGAAATGCTTTCAAAGGAGCTGGGGGTTGAATATTACAACAAAGACCTCATCTTAAAGGCTTCGGAAGAAAGCGGTATCAACGTATCGTTATTTGCCAATGCGGATGAAAAGTCAAAAGGCTTATTCAATAAGCTTAAAAAGAAAAACTACGGCGGAGAAGTATTGGATCCGTCCGATTCAAACTTTACATCCGAAGAAAACCTCTTTAACTATCAGGCAAAGATAATAAGAGAGCTTGCAGAGAAAGAATCCTGTATAATCATCGGCCGTGCGGCAGATTACATATTAAGGGACAGAGATGATGTACTTAGTGTCTTCGTGCATGCGCCTCATGATTTTCTCATGGAGCAGGCGGCAAAAAAACACTCTATGAGCGAAAAAGAACTTGAGAAATACATCGCAAAGATCGATAAAGAGAGGGCTGAATATTATAAGCTCCATACGGGCCGTGAATGGACCGATGCAAGAAACTACGATCTGTGCTTAAACAGTTCCAAACTGGGATTTGAAAGATGTGTTGAGGAGATAATCTCCTACATGAATGTAAGATTTAAGTAAATGAAACGGCGCCGGCTTAAAACCGGCGCCTTGTTATTTCTCTTATGCCCATTTATCCTGTGATACCGGTATCCTGATATCGCTTAATGCGAAGTTTTCAACCATATACCACTTGCCTTCGCTGGGCTTTAACCTTACCTTTATGAAACGGGGCGAATCGGCGCCCGATGACTGCATGTAAAGCTGTGCATATCCCTGATCCCGGAATGAATAAGGATTATCAAACACTTCGATCTTATAAGGTTTTGAAGGCGTATAATCGTTGGAAGGTGAGGTTCCTTCAAAGAAAGAACGCACTACATAGGCTTTCCCGTTAAGCCTGTCTTTTAGAAACTGCTTTTCGTATACGGAAAGCGGTTCGGGTCCTTTTAGATAATCGAGCATCTTATGAGTCTCATCGACACTGTTCTCATAGTTTAAGAGCACGAGCATTGTAAGGGCTACCGTTGCATAGTTATCGGTAAGCGATGCTTCGGGAATAGCTTTTAACTCTTCCACATTTGCGGGAACCGCATCGAACGTAAATGTCTTTTTGGCCATTATATCCCCTTTCTTCCTTTGCTTAGGCGCCTACCTCTTATTGTTGGAAGGCGGTGCGGGCTGCTGTGCCGGAGGTGCACTCTGAGGCTTTGCTGTCCTCTCGGTCTTTGAATAAAGGAAAAGATCCTTCTTGTCGGTCAGCTTGAAACTGTTGTTTCTCGTATAATCAGCGGCCGATTCATTTTTATAAACGCTCGTAAGCTGACTTTTAAGACTCAACGCATATATAAGACCGACCAAAAGCCCTATTACCAAAGCTATGATGATCTTTTTTACAGGCTGAAATCCGGGATCCGTATATTCGGTATTTGCGGTAATCGCAAGCACTGTACCTGAAACGGAAGCAGCCAGATTCGTAATGTATAAATACATGATCGATAATATATTCATCTTCTGCCTCCTTACATGATAAAGTAAACAAGTGCTTCAACCGCGAATGCAACAAGTGCGGCAATACCGGCGGCCTTAAATAAGTACTGCTTGTAAAGTCCCTTGTCCATAGGAAGGTTACCCACAAATTTTCCTGTCTGACCGTTCATTGCAAACACAAACTTCTGTCCGTTCCATGTCGTATTGAGTAACCAGACCGGATAGAGAGCGTACTTTGCAACACCGTTTGACAATCTGATCGCGGAATTTTCCACATTGACACCGTTGTATCCCTGAACGGTCTTTCTGAAAGCGTCTTCGGTAGCACGCTTAACCCTTTCATTGGCACGACCGATGCTTGCCTCTGCATCGACATCGTATTTATCGGCCACATAGCCTGCAAGGAATGCCGTCTGGAAAGCAACCGCTTCGTTAAAGTTATAAGGTTCGAGCGATTCCATCAAAGTATCGTCCATCTTGGAAGAACCGTCTACCGGAACCTTGTCAAAACCTATATTGCCCGCACGGCTTACACTGAAGAAATCGGTCCTCTTATAGCGGAATCTTGAATCTTCCCAGACCTGATCCTTTGTGCATTTATATCTTATGTTGGCATCCACGTCCGTATCGAAAAGCCAGTAAGGCACATAGATACCTTTTATCTCGTCTATATGATTGCCCTGGGTAAATGCCTTCGGAAGAAGTTTTTTGCCCTTTAAATGTGCGGCAAATTTCTTTTTTGCCGCTTCCTTGTCAAGTTTGAAAGGAATTACATAATCGGGCTTTAATGTCCCCGAGAACTGTCCCATCATAACAATGGGGTTACCGCAGTAAGGACAGGATGTCGCCGCCGTATTGGCATCTCCTATGATCTCACCGCCGCAGGATTTACATACGTAAGAACGCATTGATTCCGCTTCTCCCGCACCCCACTCGGAACCGGGAGTCGTATCCCAGGTATAATCATCCGTGCCTTCGTTCTGAAGCGTCTCATCATATGCCTGAAGGGCATCCATTTCAAACTCGGAGTCACAGAACGGACATTTCATCTTCTGAACACCCGAATTGAATTCAAGGGCTCCGCCGCAGCACGGGCATTTATATTCCTGTAAAGCTGCCATATTAAACTCCTTATTTTATAAAGACTTTTTAAGTCTTACGATCCGGCTTGTACCGGTTTTCATAATCCAAAAAGGGCCGGCCCATAAAAGCCGGCCCAAGGTTTCAATTACTGCTGAATATCGCTGTCATCAAAAGGATCGCCGCATTCGGGACAGAACTTGGGAGGATTTGAAGGATCCTCGGGAGTCCATCCGCACTTGTCGCATCTGTATAAAGGTGCGCCTGCGGGTTTCTTTGCTCCACAGTTGCTGCAGAACTTACCCTGGTTAACAGTACCGCAGGAGCATGTCCAGCCTGCAACTTCAACCATACCGCCTACTGCTGCGGGAGCGGGAGCCGGAGCCGGAGCGGGTGCGGGTGCTGCCTGATACTGAGGCTGCTGCTGACCCATTGCAAATAAATTAGCTGCCTGATTGCCGCCTGCATTCATGGCCATACCCATGCCCATGAATCCCTGCATAGCGCCCGAAGAATTGGAAGCTGCTGCCTTCATGGCATCTGCCTGTGCTCCTACGAGAGTAGCTGCTGCCATGTTGGGATCCTTCATCATAGCTGCACGCTGTGCCTGCTTGATGAGTTCCGCATCTTCCTCGGGAAGTGTAACCGAACCGAGGGCAACGCTTACAACCTTAAGTCCTCTTAACTCGCCCCACTTAGCGGAAAGAGACTCGTTCATAGCCGCTTCAAGCTGGGTATTGTGTGAAACTATCTGATTGGGACGAAGCTCAAGATCCGATAATTTTGCAAATGCAGGCTGAAGGGCGGAGATGAATTCCGTCTTTAATGTGTTGTCAAGTTCATCACGTGTATATTCTCTTTCAACGTTACCGCAGACATTGGTATAGAAAAGGAGCGGATCTGCGATCTTATAGGAATAAACACCCGAACAACGGATAGATACATCGATATCAAGACCGATCTTGGAGTCAACAACTCTGAAGGGAATCGGGTTGGGTGTACCGAATTTGTTGTCGATAAGTTCCTTGGTGTTGAAATAATAAACTCTCTGATCCTTACCGGTATCGCCGCCGTAAGCAAAACGCTTTCCGATGGTCTTGAAAGTCTCTAAAATGCTGTTGCCGAGACTTCCCGCAAAGATACTGGGTTCTGTTGAAGAATCATATGTGAACTGTCCGGGTTCTGCGCAGACCTCAACGATCTTACCCTGCTCAACGATGATCATACACTGTCCGTCGGCAACCGCGATTCCCGAACCGTTGGAAATAATGTTGTCATTTCCCTTGGTGTTTGAAGAACGATCGGTAATACGCTTCACACCCTTTGTAACCATTACATTCTTGTCCATAGCTTCACAGTAAAAGAACTCTTTCCACTGATCGGCAAGAACACCGCCGGCTGCTCCGGCAATAGCTTTGATAAGTCCCATAGTAAAATACTCCTTTCTATATAAAGGGGCGAATTCCCCTTATTAACCGATAAGCTGTCAATCGACCGGCATGGCCGGTCTTTTTGCTTATACGGAACATCATCCCGCCCGGAATACCGAGGCGGGATGAAATGAACCGTCTTGTCATAAAGACATTCTCTAAATTTCCCCTGCTTTCCTGATTATACAATAATTAACCAAAAATAGCCCTACCTGTTTGGGTAGTATTTGCTCAAAAGCCGGGGACGATGAGTTTTTGTTCGACAGCATCTATCGCAAGCTGATATTTGTTTGAATATCCTGCCTTTGCAAGCATATTGTTTATGTGAAACTTAACGGTGTTCTCCGACATAAACAGTTCTTCTGCTATGACCTTATTGATCTTTCCGTCACAGAGTTTCCTTAAAACTTCCATCTCGGTGGGCGTAAAATCTACACTTTTGGCTATACCGATATCAACCGGCGGAGTGCCTTCGGGATATACCGACTCTCCGTTAACGGTGCGGTCCATGATTGATCTAAGATCAATGTCCCCGAGTTCTTTGTACCAGAAGCTCTCACAGCCGGCTTTTCTGGCCTTATCCTGGAAAGAAGCCTCCGGAAGCGATGTCGCTATGATGATCTTGATGTCCGGAAACTTTTTCTTTATCTCATCCGCAGCCTCAAGTCCGTTTTCCCGATTTTTGGTATATACGTCCATTATGATAAGATCTACCTTGTTGCTTAAGCAGAATAACGGCGCAGCCTTGGCGTTTTCAAGGCTTCCCGCAAGTTCATAATCCGGACTTTCATTTATTATGCTTTCAAAAAGCGCCCTTACCGTTATGGAATCGTCAACTATAAGTACTCTTTTCATTTTGCCTCCACGGGTAATGTGATATTAAGCACAACCCCTCTTTCCACAGATATATCAAAACTTCCGCCCTGTGCTTCCACAAGCCTTCTTATATTTGAAAGACCTCCGCCTTCTCTTATATTCGAAAAAATCTTTCTTGAATTGTCGCTTATCTTAAACTCATAGACATT
>JAGCCY010000153.1 GCA_017651385.1 Lachnospiraceae bacterium | reverse complement strand
TGTGGAAGGACCCTTTCTGATATTAACGCTTGATGATATCTTTCCGTCCACAGGTTCAACTTCCACAAGTTCCGTCGGCTGTGCGGCGGGCGTTGTGGGCTCTACGGGCGTTACATCGGCGGAAACGGATGTTGTCGTCGAAGTCGAGGTTGATGTTGACGTTGACGTCTCCGTAGAAGTCGATGCGGGAACCGATCCCGATGTTGATACAAGATCGCTTCTTATGTATCCGTATGTCTTTGCATCAACCACTATCTTGTACCAGGTATTACCTGCGGAATCGCTCGATGATGAGATAACCTCCACAACATCATTCTTCATTACGCTGGCTATGATATCTCCGCTGGAACTTGGTGACGATCTTACGTATGCACCGTCTACAACTACCGTTGCCTTCGCGTTGTCGGCGTATGCGCTTATGGGATTGTTAAAAAACAAGATGCCCAGTGCCAAAGCGCACAACGCAGTCAATATTATTACTCTGATTTTTTTCATTGCATCCTCCTGTCCGAGCCGTAAATACGGTCTTAGAAATGCTATGCCTCGTCTATAGCTTTTCCTATGTCGGTACGCATGTATTTATTGTCAAAAGAAACCCATTCGGTTGCTTCATATGCCTTCCTGCGTGCTTCCTTAAGTGTGGGCGCAGTTGCGGTTATGCCAAGCACTCTTCCGCCGTTCGTAAGAACTTTTCCGTCCTCCGAAAACTTTGAACCAGCATGGAAACAATAATAATCGTCTTTATCTTCTAAAGCATCAAGTCCTTTTATCTCGAAGCCTTTTTTATATTCAAGCGGATATCCGTCACTTGCTAGGATCACGCAAACAGCCGCATTATCATAAAATTCCACCGGAGTCTCACTTAACTTGCCGTCTATGCAGGCTTCCATAACGTCGATCACATCGCTCTTCATCCTTGTAAGCACAACCTGCGCTTCCGGATCGCCGAAACGTGCATTGAATTCAAGTACCCTGGGGCCTTTTTCCGTAAGCATAAGGCCGAAGAAAATGACTCCTTTGAATTCTCTTCCCTCTTTAGCCATGGCATCAACGGTACGCTGATATATATTTTCTTTACAGAATCTGTCCACTTCTTCCGTATAGAAAGGACTCGGAGAAAAGTTTCCCATTCCGCCTGTATTAAGACCCTCGTCATTGTCCTTTGCACGCTTATGATCCTGTGCCGAGGACATGGTCTTTATCGTCTTTCCGTCCACAAACGAAAGGACCGAAACCTCACGACCGGTCATAAACTCTTCGATAACAAGCTTATTTCCGGCATTGCCGAACTTTTTATCCAGCATTATCTCTTTAACACCGTCTTCGGCTTCTTTGAGGTTGTTGCAGATCAAAACACCCTTGCCGAGCGCAAGTCCGTCTGCTTTAAGGACTATCGGCATCGGTGCGGTCTTAAGATAATCAAGAGCATCATCCGCATTGTCAAATGTTTCATAAGCCGCCGTCGGAATATTGTACTTCTTCATAAGATCCTTGGAAAAAGCTTTGCTTCCTTCAAGTATTGCCGCATTTTTTCTGGGCCCGAATACTCTTAAACCTTTTTCCTCGAATACATCCACGATACCGCCCACAAGCGGATCGTCGGGACCGACTATCGTAAGATCGATCTTGTTTTCTTTTGCAAAATCAGCCAGACGTTCAAACTCCATAACGCCTATGTTAACGATCTTTGCTATCTTTGCTATGCCCGCGTTGCCCGGAGCGCAGTAAAGTTCGGAAACTTTTTTTGACTTTTTTACTGCCGTACAGATGGCATGTTCTCTTCCGCCGCCACCGATCACAAGTACTTTCATACCCACATCTCCTTAACGTACTAACCTATCGAAATCTCTCCCGCGCAGATCCTGCTTATAACATCGGGGAGGATTATCCATTCCGCCTGTTCCATTACCCGTCTTTGCAAGATCTCGGGCGTGTCGCCGTCTTCCACATAAACGGCCTTTTGGGCAAGGATCTTGCCCGTATCTATACCTTCATCCACGAAGTGCACCGTTGCACCGGTCACCTTGACGCCCCGCGCAAGTACAGCCTCGTGAACTTTCAGTCCGTAATAGCCCTTACCGCAAAACGAAGGGATAAGCGAAGGATGTATGTTTATGATCCTGTTTTTGAAAGCCGATACCACGATTGCCGGTACGTTTACCAGAAAACCCGCAAGCACTATAAGATCGGGATCGGCTTCTTTAAGCCCGCTTAACAATGCCTCGTTAAAAGTCTCTCTGTCGGGATATGACTTAGGTGATATGCAGACAGCTTCGACATTTCTTTCTTTTGCCCTTGTAAGTGCATAGGCATTTGCATTGTTGCTTATGACCTTTACTATCTCACCGTTTTTGATGATCCCGTTGTCAATGGCTTTAAAGATCGCACCCAAGTTGGTGCCTCCGCCAGATACGCATACGGCTATTCTCAACATATTTCTACACCTTTCCCACCGGCCTTGGCAGTACCGATAACAAAGGCGTTCTCACCTGCTGCCTTTAATGCATCGATGGTAGCATCGGCATCCGAAGGATCCACACAGAGTACCATACCAACGCCCATATTGAAGGTGTTGTACATCATTTCTTCGGAAATATCGCCTTTTTTCTCGATCAATCTGAATATCTGGGGAACTTCATAAGAAAACTTTTTAACTTCTGCCACAATGCCTTCGGGAAGCATTCTCGGTATGTTCTCATAGAAACCGCCGCCCGTTATATGACTACAGCCTTTGATCCTTACACCCGCATCCTTAACACTCTTTAAGGCCTTTACATATATCCTTGTGGGAGCGATAAGCGCCTCACCGAGTGTGGTCCCGAGTTCTTCGTAATATGTATTGAGACTTTCCGTCGTCATTTCAAATACTTTTCTCACAAGTGAGAAACCGTTTGAATGAACACCCGAAGAAGCTATTCCCACAAGCGTATCACCCGGCTTTATATCCGCACCCGTGATAAGATCTTTCTTTTCGACAACTCCTACGGAAAAACCGGCAAGATCGTATTCGTCTTCCGGCATAAGTCCGGGATGCTCTGCGGTCTCACCGCCCACAAGCGCACATCCCGCCTGAATACATCCTTCCGCAACACCTTTAACGATATTTGCTATCTTTTATGGATAGTTCTTTCCGCATGCTATATAGTCAAGGAAAAACAACGGTTCACCGCCGGCACAGGCGACATCGTTAACGCACATGGCTACCGCATCAATACCGATCGTATCATGTTTATCCAGTAAAAATGCAAGTTTGACTTTCGT
>JAGCCY010000152.1 GCA_017651385.1 Lachnospiraceae bacterium | reverse complement strand
TAAATCAATGAATGTTCCTTTTGCGGGCAAGGATTTTTATAAAGAAACTCAGGAAAACGCGGCAAAATTTGCGCATCCCGATGACAGGGATTTTGCCGTCAGTCTATATACCAGGGAGTCTATTAGAAATATGCTTGAGGGAAGGCATTCTTTCTCATACAAGTACAGGATCATAGTGGACGGACAACCGAGATTTTTTCTTTTTACGATACTTCGTGCAGGTGATGACAATCATTTTGTATTGTATGAAAAAGATATAGACGATGAGCTTACTCAGGAAACCTTACGTCTTAAAGATCAGAAAAAGCACATTACATTCAGCCGGATCGCCGAGAGCCTGGCATCCAACTATGACGTGATCTATTACGTAAATATCGAGGATTCAAGCTATGTAAGTTATGAATCGGATAATGTATACGGAAACCTTGATGTCAGAAGTTCGGGCGACGATTTCTTTGCCGATACTGCCGCCAATATTCCCAAAATAGTCCATAAGAACGACAGAGAACGTGTTCTTGAATTTATGGATCGTGACTATATCATCTCTGCGATGAGCAACAGAAAACGTCACATTATCGAATACAGACTTATAGTCAACGGAAAGACCCAGCACTTCAGAATGATCGTCCGTAAGTCATACGACGGAACGCATTTTATCATATGTGTTGAAAACATCGATGCCGAAGTACGCAAAGAAAAGCAGCAGCTTAAGGCAATAAACACCGAAAAAGAACTTGCAAGGCGCGATGAACTTACCGGTATCAAGAATAAGACCGCTTATACAGAATTTGAGCAGACCATTCAGGCCGATCTTGACAGTGAGAACGACAATACGCCTTTTGCGATCGTTGTCTGTGACGCCAATAATCTAAAGCAGATAAACGATACGCAGGGTCATGTGGCCGGTGATGAATATATAAAGGCTTCTGCCAAACTTTTATGCGATATTTTCGACCACAGTCCCGTATTCAGGATAGGCGGAGACGAATTTGCGGTGTTCTTAACGGGTAACGATTATCAGAACAGACAGGAATTGTTTGATAAGCTGCATGCTCAGGTTTTGGACAACTATAGATCCGGGGAAGGTCCCATACTGGCTGCCGGTATGTCCGAATATGTACCGGAGACCGACAGTATAGTGGCTGAGATCTTTGAACGCGCGGATAAGAGAATGTACGAGAATAAAAGAAAACTTAAGGCCGCGGGTTGATATTTGGGGTATTTATGACAGAAAAACTTTACGATAAAGATGCATATTTAAAAGAGTTTACCGCAACCGTCACAGGTTCTTTTAAAGAAGATAACGGACTTTTTAAGATCGTTCTTGATAAGACCGCGTTCTTTCCCGAAGAGGGTGGTCAGACCCCCGATAAGGGTACGATAAATGATATTGATGTTAAGGATGTTCAGATAAAAGAAGACGTTATCTGTCATTATCTTTCTATGGATATCCCTGTCGGTACGGAAGTAAAAGGTGTTATCGACTGGGAGCACAGATACACGAATATGCAGATGCATTCTGGTGAGCATATTTTTTCGGGATTGGTGCACAGAGAGTTCGGCTACGATAACGTGGGCTTTCATTTAAGCGACAATACCGCAACGATGGATTATAACGGCAAGCTTACCAAAGAAGATATCTTAAGGCTTGAAATGCTTGCAAACCGCGTGATATGGGAAAACAGGAAGATAACGGCGTCTTTTCCTTCATCCGAAGAACTTGAAAAGCTTGATTACAGGTCAAAGGGGCCCGTAAGCGGTCCTGTGAGGATCGTAAAGATCGATGGCGTCGATCTTTGTGCATGCTGTGCACCCCATGTAAGGCTTACGGGAGAGATCGGACTTTTTAAGATTGTTTCTTTTGAAAATTATAAAGGCGGAGTAAGGCTTAATTTCTTAAGCGGTAAGAGAGCTTTCCTGGATTACGAACGGTTAAACGACATCGAGATAAAGCTTTCGCAATCTTTAAACGTCAAAAAAGAAGACATCTTAAGTTCTGTTGATAAGCTTTTAAAAACCGTAGCGGAGCTTGAATACAGCAACACGGCTTTAAGAAGAAAAGAGGTTGAGTCTCTTTGCAAAAATTCGTCTTCAGGCGTTCTTTTCCTTGAAAAAGAAAATACTGACCTTTTAAGGTTTACGATGGATGAGTTAAAGAAGCACCTTTCATGCGTCTGCGTCGTTTTTGCCGGAAACGATGCGGAAGGGTACAGGTTTCTTGCAGAGTATGATAAGGAGGGCTTAAACGAGCTTTTAGAAGGCTTTAAGGGTACCTTTAACGCAAAAGGCGGCGGCAAATCCGGAAGCATTCAGGGTACGTTGTACGGAAAACGTGAAGATATCGTTCTTTTCCTTAAAGACCGGTTTGAAAATATGTTTGGAAACTTGTCTTAATTTATGGTAAAATTAAGAAAAATTACGGGGAACCGGAGTATAGAAGACAATGGTCAAGATTTTTGCAGACAGCACAAGTGATATTTCAAAGCCTGTTGCGGACAGATATGATATTTCCATAATTCCGCTTTTTATCAATATGGACGATAACTATTACCGTGACGGCGTTGATATCGATCGTAAGGATATATTTGCATGGTCCGATAAAACGGGCAAAACACCGAAGACGGCAGCACCTTCCATCGAGGATGTGGTCGAAGCTTTCAGGCCTTATAAAGAAGCGGGCGATGATATCATTTATTTTGCGATATCCGAAGATATGTCGACTTCGGCCAATGTCGCAAGGCTTGCTGCCGAAGAGCTTGATTATGAGCACAATGTGTACGTGATAGATTCGATGAGCCTTTCTACGGGCATTTCGCTCCTTGCTATTAAGGCAGCCGAGATGGTTAAAGAAGGATATCCTACATCGGTCATCCATAACAGGATACTTGATATGAGAAGCCGCGTAAGAGCCAGTTTTGTGGTCGATACGCTTACATATCTCGGCCGCGGCGGCAGATGCAGCGCAGCAACGGCCATGATCGGCAATGCGCTCAAGCTTAAGCCGAAGATCGAGGTCATAGAGGGCAAGATGGACGCGACCACCAAATATCGCGGCAGTAACGAACGGGTTATCGCACATTACGTGCAAGATCTAAAGCCGCTTGTACTTAAAGCCGACAGATCCAGAGTTTTTATAACGCATACCGTTATTTCCGGCAACTCCGTTGAGACGGTCAAAAAGTTCCTTGAAGACCTTAACTATTTTGACGAGGTGATCGTGACCGAAGCGGGCGGAGTCATCTCAAGTCATTGCGGTCCGGGAACTCTGGGCGTTCTTTATATTGATACT
>JAGCCY010000015.1 GCA_017651385.1 Lachnospiraceae bacterium | reverse complement strand
CGGTATCGCCGCTGTACGCAAATCCTTTTCTCACGCTTCTTTTTGCATACAATTCCACAAGCTCCGTCGCAACCTCTTCGACTGCGGTCTTGACCTTCGACGTGGTCCTTGCCCACTCCTGCGTGCCAAGTTTATTGATCTTGGGTTTCTTACCGTCCGCCGACGAATATTTCATGATGGAATCAAGACCGGTAGCCGGCACGTAAAGAACACCGCCTTCGCGGTAATCGACCTTCATGTAGTCCTTTGAGACCTTATCGACCTCGATCGTCTCGATCCCTCTGTATATACCGATACCGTAACGCTCATGCACCACGTAATCGCCCACATGGAGCGCGTTGAAATCTATGATCTTGCTGCCTTCGTAGCGGCGTTTTTTCTTTTTCTTTTGCTCGGCTCCGAAAATATCGCCTTCCGAGATCACCGCAAATTTGATCTCGGGGTATTCAAAACCTCTTACGACATAACCGTACATGGTCTCGATCTCGCCGGACTTTAATATCCTTTCCCTGTTATCGGAATAAAACGTGATCACGTCGTTATCGTTTATATCCTTGGCAAGACGTTCCGCTCTGGTCCTTGAGCCCGACAGGATGAGCACCCTGTAGCCTCTCTTGTGATAGGATGAAAGATCTTTTAAAAGTCCCGAAAAATCATTGTTGTAAGCAGAAATGTTATGCGCAAGCACGCTCGCTTTCTCATCCGGCACAAAGCCTTTTGTCTTTGTGTCCATGACGCTTAAAAGAAGAACATTTGAGGACTTTAAACGTGAAAGGATCTCGTTCTTTGAATAGAGCACATCAGCCTGACGCGGCACTATATAGCCGTTTTCAAGCCTTGCTTTCATGCTTTCTTTAAATTCAAGTTCGACCGCTTCAGCGTGCTCTATCGTCCTTTGCGGCTCGTCGACCACAAAAAGCGCGTTTTCAAAGCAGTCGGCAAAAGAACCCGTTTCTTCAATGAAGTACTTTATGTATCCGTCCGCATTGAAGCTCCACGGAAACTCGGTTATCTCTTCCCGTACTTCGTTAAATATGGTCTCTAACCTGTGCGCCTTTTCGGGCTCGGTATTTTTCCTAAACCTATCGCAAAGTTTCTTTTTGTCTTTTTCTATATCCTTAAGGCCCGAAAGAAGTACATCTTCGGGGATCGGAAGCTCCGTTGCCGGAAATATCGAAATACTCTCCAGTCTTTCGACGGAGCGCTGGCTTTCTGCGTCAAAGCTTCTCAAACTTGCGACATCATCGCCCCAGAGTTCTATTCTTACAGGGTTGTCCTCGGTAAGATCGAAAATATCGACGATCCCGCCTCTTATCGAAAACTGTCCGCCGGTCTCCACCTGATATGTCTTTTCGTATCCCATGGCCACGAGTCTTTTGGCCAGCTGTGTTTCGTTTACTTTTGAATCCGTCGATATCTTTAAGATACTGTCTTTTATAAGATCAAAGCCCGCTCCCACATTCATAAGGCCGCTGAATGTGGTCACAAATGTACAGGGAAGACCCGACAGTATTCTTTTTATGCAGATCAGTCTGTCCTGTGTAAGCTTATTGGAATGAACGTCCGCTTCGTAGAAGATAACGTCCTTTGCGGGAAAAACATGGACGTTTTTGTCATAGATCTTTAGATCCTCATATATTTCGCGAACTCTGCGGTCGGAATATGTGACGATCACTCTGTCATGAAATTTTTCCGAAAGCCCCCACGCAAGATTCCATTTCTGGGAATCGGCACAACCCGAAACAAGGACCGAAGTTCCTTTTTTCTTAAAGGTCTCCTCCGCCCTTATATAGCATTCCAGTTCTTTTAACGGTTCCGTAAGAACTCTCACGTATCTGTATCTCTTTCCACCTTTCGGTTAAATCTGTTCATAGCCTCGTCGGTCTTATCGTCAAGCATGAGCTTTACGGCATCGACCGCAAGATCCAAAGCATCGTCGAGGCGTTCTTTTTCTTCTTTGGAAAAACGGCTTAAGACCCAGTCCGCAAGATCCATCCTCGAAGGCTTCTCGCCTATACCGACCCTGACTCTTTCAAACTCCTGTGTACCGAGACACTTTATTATGCTCTTCATGCCGTTATGACCGCCGGCGCTGCCCGCCTTGCGGACTCTTATCCCGCCCACATCAAGAGTGATATCGTCATATACGACGATAAGTTTATCGGGCTTAAAATAATCATACAAAGGCCGTACGGCATCCCCGCTCGAATTCATAAACGTAATGGGTTTTGCAAGGATCACCTTTTTACCGTCAAACACGCCTTTTCCTATGAGTGCGTTAAGTTTTACGGTCTCAACGTCGATCCCGCTTAATGCCGCGATCTTATCTATGACCATGAAACCCGTATTATGTTTTGTAGAGGCATATTCCTTGCCCGGATTGCCAAGACCCACGATCAAATACATGAATACTCCTTAAATAAGGGGATGCCTTTCGACATCCCCCATAAGACTGTCTAAAGAAAATCCCGCTTAGCGGTTTTCCTCTTTTATATGATAAATCTTTCGTTCTTCTCGACAACTATCTTGATACCGTCCTCGCCCTTGTAGAACGAGTTGGCTCTTATCGTACCGTGGCTTTCCACGATACAGTTCTCGATCGTTGTGTTGTCACCGATGTACACGTCATTCAAAATGATGGAATTTTTGATGTGACAGTTATTGCCGACAAATACTTTCTTAAAGATTTAGGAATCTTCCACCTTGCCGTTTACGATGGTACCGGAAGCCACAAGTGAATTGCGAAAGTCCGCGCCTACGTTGTATTTTGCGGGAGGAAGGTCATCCACCTTGGAAT
>JAGCCY010000151.1 GCA_017651385.1 Lachnospiraceae bacterium | reverse complement strand
TTGTTGACGAGGGCTTTTACTATGACATGGATCTCGGTGATGTAATGCTTACCGACGAGGATGTTGCCGCTATCGAGAAGGAGATGAAAAAGGTCGCAAAGACCGGTGTCAAGATCTACCGCCGCGAGATATCCAAAGACGAAGCGCTTGAAATGTTTAAGGACGATCCTTACAAGATAGATCTTATCTCAAATATGGAAGACGGTACGATCACATGCTACGATCAGGGCGATTTCACGGATCTCTGCCGCGGGCCTCACGTAGATAACGTTAAGCTGTGCCGTTATTTTAAACTTGTAAAGCATTCGGGCGCATACTGGAAGGGCGATGCCACAAAGCAGGTGCTTAATCGTGTATACGGTGTCTGCTTCCCGACGGAAGAACAGTTGAACGAGCATCTCGCACTTCTTGAAGAGGCAAAAGAACGCGATCACCGTAAGCTTGGCAAGGATATGCAGATCTTCATGACAGACGATCTTGTGGGCCGAGGCCTTCCGATGTATCTTCCCAACGGTTTCACGATCTGGAACGAGCTTGAGAGTTATATAAGGAACAAGGAACTTAAGGCGGGATATCTTCATGTCATGACTCCCTGTGTAGGTTCGGTACAGCTTTACAAGACTTCCGGCCACTGGGATCACTATAAAGAGAATATGTTCCCCGCAATGGAAGTTGAGGATGAAAACTATGTTCTTCGTCCGATGAACTGCCCTCATCATATGAGGATATATGCGAACAGACCGCACTCTTATAAAGAACTTCCGCTTCGTATAGCAGAGATCGCACACGACTTCAGATTTGAAGCATCGGGTACGCTTAAGGGCATTGAAAGAGCACGTCACTTCTGTCAGAATGACTCACATATTTTCTGTACGATGGAGCAGATCAAAGCAGAAGTTAAGAATGTATGCGATATGATATTCTCCACATACGAAGATTTCGGGATCAAGGATTACAGATGCGTTCTTTCTTTAAGAGATCCCGCAGATACAAAGAAATATCATCAGGACGATGAAATGTGGAATACGGCGGAGGCTGCTCTTAGAGAGACATTGAACGAGATCGGTATCGATTACACAGAAGAGATCGGTGAGGCGGCATTCTACGGACCCAAGCTTGATGTAAACGTAAAGCCCGCGATCGGTAATGAGATCACGCTTTCAACATGTCAGCTTGACTTCTGCCTGCCCGCAAAGTTCGAACTTACATACATTGACTCAGACGGTTCCAAGAAGACACCCGTAGTGCTCCACAGAGCAATACTCGGTTCGCTCGACAGATTCATGGCATTTATACTTGAGGAGACAAAGGGAAATCTTCCGCTTTGGCTCGCACCCGTTCAGGTTAAAGTTCTTCCGGTTAAGAACGATGACGATGAACTCAATGCATATTCGGCAAAGATCGTGGATTCCTTAAGTGATGCCGGTGTCAGAGTCGAATTCGATGACAGAAGCGAAAAACTCGGTTACAAGATGCGTGAGGCACAGATCCAGAAGGTTCCTTATCTTGTGATCCTTGGCAAGAACGAAGCAAGTGACAATACTGTTTCATACAGACTCCACGGCGAACAGGGTACCACAACTGTCGGGGCCGATGAATTTATAAAGCTTGTCAAAAACGAGATAGATACAAAGGGCAGAAAGTAACCCGGACATGATCGAAATCACGGGATTTCTTCTTTGATTCTCGTTTGAATGGATTGCCATGAGTCGAATTTGCCGATAGTATTTTGGTAGAGGAGACGGAACATGAATAAGATAAAAACAGGTGAGCTCATACGTGATGCGCGGAGCAGAAAAGGATATACGCAGGCTGAACTCGGAGAATTATTGGGAGTATCCAATAAAGCTGTTTCCAGATGGGAGACGGGTGAGAGTTTTCCGGATGTCGGCGTGATCGAAAATCTTGCTTCGATCCTGGATCTTAAGATAAAGGATATAGTCACGGGTGAGTCCGAAAACGATGATGAAGAAGAAACGTTAAAAGAAGTGATACGGGTTGTGAAACTTCAGTCCGGTATTAAGAAGAACATGGTCACAGGCGTGATTATAGCGGTTGTCCTGATACTTTTACAGATTCTGTACTGGTACGGTGCGATAATGTGGCTTAGATGGATAAAGATCGCGACAGTCGGGACATTTATCGCTTTGATCGTATTTTCGTCAGGGCGTGAGTTTAGATTTTTGTCCGCCGATAAAGCCGGAAAGATCATGGGTATAATATCCGCCGCAACGTTTGTATACATGCTGGCAAGGTTTTATATTACGGTCGGCCGGGCGGCCGCCCAAAGTCTTCCAAAGTGGATGCCGCCATACAGGGTCGGACAGTTTCTTACGGTAAGACTGACAGCGGTACAGATCATCAATCTTATAATCCTGGTATTATATTATGTAAGGTCGCTTGTAAATGAGAGGGAAGTCACCGCAGGAATGTTTGCTGCGGCAGCGGTAATGTCCGCTGCCTTCGGACTTAGGCAGTATCTTTATAATATGACTGAGGTGATGATCTATCCGAAACTTAT
>JAGCCY010000150.1 GCA_017651385.1 Lachnospiraceae bacterium | reverse complement strand
TGTAAAGATCTCCGAATCTCCCCAGTGGATGAAGAGAAGACTTGCACTTGTCGGCTGTTCGGCAATTTCAAATATGGTTGACATAACAAACTATATCTTAAAAGAACTCGGCCAGCCCATGCATGCTTTCGACGAAAGCTTTATAGAAGGTAATGCGATCAATGTAAGACGTGCCAATGACGGCGAAAAGATCGTAACGCTCGACGAGAAGGAATTTACCTTAAATTCAAACAACCTTGTTATCTGTGACGGTAAAAAGCCTGTTGCGCTTGCCGGTATCATGGGCGGTTTAAATTCCGAGATCCTTGACACCACATCCGCAGTACTTTTTGAGTCCGCTAAGTTTGCTCATGACAATATCCGTATAAGTTCAAAAGAACTCGGCCAGGTATCCGATGCAAGTGCCCGTTATGCAAAGGGTGTCGATGAATATGCGACCGTTATGGCAATGAAGAGAGCTCTTCATCTTGTTGAAGAACTTAACTGCGGCAAGATATCGTCGACTCATTTTGATGTAAATACAGGTAATTCCGTAGATACAACGCCTCTTACCGTAAGCGTTAAGAAGGTAAATGCGGTTCTTGGTATCACCGTTCCCGATAAGGATATCGTAAGGATTCTTACAAACTTGAATTTCGCACCCGCACTTAACGGTGACGAGCTTACATTAAATGTGCCCGCTTACCGTGAAGATATGGCTACATATCAGGATGTGGCCGAAGAAGTGATCCGTATGTACGGTTACGATAAGATCACGCCCACATTCATACCTACCGCTGAAGTTACAAGCGGCGGATACAATTTAAGACAGAAGACGGAACTTAAGATAAAGAACGCACTTTGTGCCCAGGGCGCTTTTGAAGGAGTTCATTACTCGTTCTTTTCACCTTCGGACCTTGATCTTATCAAACTTCCGGAAGATGCTCCCGAAAGACATGCGATCAAGCTTATTAATCCCATAAATATCGATCTTTCTCTTATGAGAACGACCCTTGCTCCCCAGATGATCACCGCGATCTCTAAGAATCAGAAGAGAGGGATCTTAAGCGGCCGTATATATGAACTTGGCAATAAGTTTATCCCCGGTGAGCTTCCGCTTACGGAGTATCCCGATGAGAGAGAAACGATCTGTATCGGTATCTTCGGCGAAGATGAAGATTTCTTTACCTTAAAAGGACTTACCGATACCGTTGCAAAGGCACTCGACATCGAATTTGAGTACGAGTCGGAGACCCTTTCGTTCTTACATCCGTACAGGACCGCAAAAATTGTATGTAACGGTGAAGGCATAGGATACCTTGGCCAGCTTTCTTATGAGATCCAGAATGAAACTGATATGAGAGTTCCCGCTTATATCGCTGAGATCGATCTTGCTTCGCTTGTAAAGTATTACGGAAAAGACAGACACTTTGTGCCGTTACCGAAGTTCCTTGAGGAAAAGAGAGACCTTTGCTTTGTAATGAACAAGGAGATAACCTGCGCACAGATCGAAAAGGCAATCAAAGAAGCCTGCGATTATATCACCAAGATAGAGCTTTTCGATGTATATGAAGGCGTTCAGCTCGGGCCCGATAAGAAGAGTATGGCTTTCTCGGTAGTATTTACTCCAAAGGATACCGAGTTTACCGCAGATTTCGTGGACGGACTCGTAAACAGCATCCTTGATGTACTTAAGGAAAGATACGACGTTACTTTAAGAGCTTAAGTTTTAAACTTTAAATATTTCTTTTAATCTTGTTTTTTAAAAATATAAAGGAGTCAGTATATGGAAACTAAAAACTGCTGGAGCAAATATTCATTAAAGCAGATCCGTGAACTTGAAGTATTCACAAAGGATTACAGGGACTTTCTCGACAACTGCAAGACCGAACGCGAATGCGTGAACAATATTGTCAATCTCTGCGAGAAATGCGGTTATACCGAACTTGAAGAATATTTAAAAGCGGGCAAAAAGATCAAAAAAGGCGACAAGATCTATGCCGTGAACATGAATAAGTCCATAATCTTATTCAATATCGGCGAGGAACCGCTTGAAAAGGGCATGAACATACTGGGTGCCCATATCGATTCCCCCAGAATGGACGTTAAGTCAAATCCCCTTTACGAAGATACTTCGATCGCTTATCTTGATACACATTATTACGGCGGCATCAAGAAATATCAGTGGGTTGCGATACCGCTTTCTTTGCACGGCGTAGTGATCAAAAAGGACGGAAGCACGATCGAGATGGCTATCGGTGAAGATGAGGACGATCCCGTGTTCTTCGTATCGGATCTTCTGATCCACCTTGCGGCAGAACAGATGGATAAAAAGGCTGCCAAGGTTGTGGAAGGCGAAGCACTCGATATCATCGTGGGAAATAAGCCTCTGACCATCAAAGCCAAGAAGGGCGAAGAAGATAAAAAGGATAAGGATCCCGTCAAGGCAGAGGTCTTAAGGATATTAAAGGATGAGTACGGCATGGAAGAAGAAGACTTCTTATCGGCCGAGCTTGAAGTCGTACCCGCAGGCAAGGCAAGAGAAGCGGGCTTTGACAGAAGCATGATACTTGCATACGGACAGGACGACAGAGTCTGCGCTTTCGCATCTCTTTTCGCCATGCTGGAAGTTAAAGACGTAAAGAGAACTTCTTGCTGCATACTTACCGACAAGGAAGAGATAGGTTCCGTCGGTGCTACGGGTATGACAAGCTTTTATTTTGAAAATGTCATAAGAGAGATCTTAAATCTCATGGGCAAGGCAGACGAGCTTAAGTTAAGAAGATGTCTTGCAAACTCAACAATGTTAAGTTCGGACGTTAACGCCGCATACGATCCTTCATATGCAAGCGCTTTTGAGAAAAAGAACGCTTCCGTAATGGGCAACGGTATGGTATTTTCCAAGTTTACCGGTTCAAGAGGCAAATCCGGAAGCAACGATGCCAATGCCGAATATATCGCATATATCCGCAAGATCATGGATGATGCGAAGGTTTCGTTCCAGATAGCGGAACTTGGCAAGGTTGATGTCGGAGGCGGCGGCACGATAGCATATATCATGGCAAAATACGGCATGAACGTTATCGATGCGGGTGTTGCGGTACTTAACATGCACGCTCCGTTCGAAGCTACCAGCAAAGCGGATGTATATGAGTCAATGAGGGGTTATGTTGCTTTCTTAAACGCACCCGGAATGTAAGACAAATGGAAACACTTTTAAAATCAGATTATTATTATGACCTGCCCGAGGAACTTATCGCAC
>JAGCCY010000149.1 GCA_017651385.1 Lachnospiraceae bacterium | reverse complement strand
TTTACGCTTAAAGAGAAAATGAGGGAGCTTTGCGAAAGCGGGTCGGCAGTGTTCTTTTCAACACATGTTCTGGATGTTGCCGAGAAACTCTGCAATAAGATCGCGATCATAAAGGGCGGAAAGATCATCGCAGAAGGCAGGATGGAAGATCTTGTGGGCGATAAATCGCTTGAAGAAGTATTCTTAGAGGTTACGGATCATGATAAGTAAAAGATTGTTGCTGCTCGGACTGATGATCAAGTCAAGAAGCGGTCTAAACATTTTAAGACATTCAAAAGACAAGAAAAGACGCGGAAAAGTCATAGGCGAAGCTATAGGATTCGGTATGCTGGATGTTGTCTTACTGGGCTTTTGCATCCTTGTTTCTTTACTTTTCGGTTTTAACGGTTATCCTGAAATGATACCCATGACGGCTGCTTCGGTGGTAATCATGTTAAGCTTCATCCTCACGATATTTAGGACCAACGGATATCTTTTCAACTTTAAAGAATACGATATGCTGATGGCCATGCCTTTTTCGGTAAAGGATGTGGTAAGATCAAAGTTTCTTTATATGTATTACAGGACAAATATCTTCGTGGTATTTCTTTCGCTTTCGATGCTTGCGGGCTACTGCATTTCGGGAAACGGTTCGGTCATATCCGCGATAGTGTGGATAGTCTTATCGTTCTTTTTACCGATAGTGCCGATGATCTTGGCCAGCGCTTTAGGAATGCTCATTGCAAAGGTGGGATCGTTTTTCAAACATAAGGTCATCATACAGACGGTCCTTACAGTGATCCTGGTAATGCCTGCGTTCTTTATGAATTATTTTATGAACAGGCTTTTTGCAAACGGTGATATGAGCGAAGCGGCAATGAAGGTTGCGGGTTTTACGGGAAAAGTGGGAAATATGATTCCGGGTGTGAATGCCTTTTCAAAGTCGGTCATCGAATTAAGCATCCTTCATATGATACTTATCATCGCTGTTTCCGTAGTCGTGTTCGAAGTGTTCTTTTTCATCGTGAGCAAGTTTTACAGACAGCTCAACTCAAAACTTTCGGCTAAGACCAAACATACAAAGTATGTTGCGAAGAAGTCTGTTAAAAGGACCGCTGCGGCAAGCGTTGCATATAAAGAATTTAAAAGATTCACGGGTTCCGCAAACTATATGTCAAACGTTGTGATCGGGATTGTAATGATATTCCTTGTTTCGATTGGGCTTATTATCTTAAATTTTAAGATACCGATAAAGAGCGTCCTTTATGATGCACCGTTTTCAATGACCATGGTATATTCCGCGATCCCGCTTGTTGTGTATTTTATGACGGGAATGGTGTCCACAACGGCTGTAACACCTTCGCTTGAAGGAAAGAATTACTGGATAATGAAAAGCCTTCCGATCGATCCAAAAGACGATGCAAAAGGGAAGATGATCTTCAATATGTGGGTCGAGCTTCCGGTTTCGCTTTTCGCGACTCTGGTGATCACGTATTTTTCAGGCGCAGGCTTTGTGCAGATATTGTTAAATCTGGTTCTGATGACCGCACTTTGTGTTTTTTCGACCGTTTACGGCCTTGTATGCGGCTTAAAACACAGGAGGCTCGACTGGGAAAACGAGATCGAAGTCATAAAGCAGGGTATGGCGGTAACCGCATACATAATCCCGCATATGGTCATCACGATGGTCGTGGGAGGTCTGTCGTTTGCGATATCATATCTGATCGATCCGAGGATCGTATCGGCAGTATTGATATTCATAATGATATTACTGACGTGTTTATCATATTTACGGGTTAGAAGCCTCATTAAGAAAGGAGCTTGATCATGAAAGAAAAAATAATCGGTAAAAGAAAGAACGGTATGCCTATGCTGCTGCTCATACTCTCGATCTTAGTGCTTGCGGTATTCGGGCTTATCTACGGAATCAACAATTCAATTGTGATAATGGTCGTATCTCTGATCGTTATGTCGACTGCGTGGATCCTGTTTCTGGGTCTTAAGATATTAAAGCCCCAGGAGGCGCTCGTGCTTACGCTTTTCGGCAAGTATGTGGGTACACTCAAGGGCGACGGTTTCTATTTTGTAAATCCCTTCTGTACCGGACTTAATCCCGCATCCACCACAAAGCTGTCTCAAAGCGGTGATGTAAGACCGAGCGGTACAATAAACCAGAACGGGCAGCAGGTAAATATAGAGATGCCCACAAAGAAGCTGTCTCTTAAGATAATGACACTTAACAACACTCGTCAGAAGATAAATGACCGCCTCGGAAATCCCATCGAGATCGGTATTGCCGTTACATGGAAGATCGTGGATACCGCAAAGGCAGTGTTCAATGTTGAAAACTATAAGGAATTCTTATCGCTTCAGTGCGATGCGGCCTTAAGAAACATAGTACGTATCTATCCTTACGATGTAGCTGAAAATGTAGATACCACGGGCGACGGCGTGGCTGACGAAGGCTCCCTTCGCGGATCCAGCGACCTTGTGGCACAGAGGATCAAAGAAGAGATACAAAAGCGTGTCGAAGAAGCCGGTATTGAGATCGTTGAGTCCAGGATCACATATCTTGCATATGCTCCCGAGATCGCTGCGGTAATGCTTCAGAGGCAGCAGGCATCGGCAATAATCGATGCACGTAAGATGATCGTTGACGGTGCTGTCGGCATGGTGGAAATGGCTCTTGAAAGACTTTCCGAAAACGGCGTTGTTGAACTTGACGAAGAGAGAAAGGCGGCTATGGTATCAAACCTTATGGTTGTTCTTTGCGGCAACCATGATGCACAGCCGGTTGTGAACTCGGGTTCATTATATTGATCAAAGGTGATTTATGGCAGAGAAGAAACAGGTGCCTTTAAGGCTTAACGAAAAACTGTATGATGCAATTGCCGCCTGGGCCGAGGATGATTTCAGGTCCGTGAACGGGCAGATCGAGTATCTTCTCACGGAATGTGTCAAACAACGCAAAAAAAACGGCAAATATGTCGGTGAGGATATAGATGCGCCTTTGGATATAGATATATAGAGCACAAAAACGCTGCTTTTTTGGCGGCGTTTTTTGTATGTAAGGCATTGCAAAAAGAAATCGCTGTTTTTGCGGTGACATTGAAGTTTAACGGAGAATGTGCTATCCTTATGTGTGTTTCGATTATGCGGAATTTCCGAATTTAAAGGGTGATCGATGAGCTTGAGTAACATGGACGGCCAGCTTGATTTTCTGGGGCTGATAAGTGAATATACGGATGATCAGGGTGCGAAGGTAACCATAAGGGAACCGGGTGTCAGAAGGTCAAAGCCCATTCCCCCGCCTGAACCGGAACAGTTAAGCTTTGATTTTACCGATTTTGACAAGAAGATAGAAGAAGAGGCAAGAGCTAAAGAGCAGGCGCGCAAAGAGGCGATAAGGCAGGCCGAAGAGGCAAAAAAAGCCCGCGCCGAGGCCGAGAAAGCAGAGGCGGAAGCAAAAGAAAAAGCCGAAGCAGAGAAGGCAGAGGCGGAAGCAAAAGAAAAAGCCGAAGCAGAGAAGGCAGAGGCGGAAGCAAAAGCAAAGGCCGAGGCAGAGAGGGCAGAAGCGGAAGCAAGAGCAAAAGCCGAAGCGGAGAAAGCAGAGGCGGAAGCAAGAGCAAAAGCCGAGGCCGAGGCAAAGAAAGCAAAAGAAGCTTTAAAGAAAGAAGTTAAGCCGATACCCAAGAAGGCCAAAGAAAGCGGCGATACTCCGAAGGATTCTCTTTTTAAGGCCTGCGTACGCTGCTGGTGTTTTGATTGTAAGCATAACCTTCGAAACGAAGGCGTACCGAGAGATATCTGCGGTACGATGATGGCATGTCCCGCATGTAAGGGCTGTGAGGAAGAAGATTCGCCCACGATATGCGAGATCGGAAATGCCAAAGAAGGCTGCATGACAAGAGCGATAGAGGAAGGCATTGCAGTCAGGGAAGAATATATCGAATAGAGGATTTATATGAAGATTATTATAATCGGCTGCGGCAATGTCGGAGCGACGATCGCCAGACAGCTGAGTGTTGAGGGACATAATATCACCGTTATAGACAGTAATGAGGCACCGGTACGCAAGATCTGCGACAGCTCGGATGTAATGGGCATAGTGGGAAGCGGTGCGGCTGTAAGCGTATTAAATGATGCGGGTGTCAGCGAGGCGGATCTCGTAATATCCGTAACGGATCTTGATGAAAGAAACCTTCTTTGCTGTTTTATGGCCAAGAAGGCAGGCGCAAAGCATACCATAGCCAGAGTCAGAAATCCCGAATACAAGGAAGACGTTAATCTTATAAGGAACGATCTTGGGTTATCGCTTGTGGTAAATCCCGAATTTGCCGCAGCCGATGAGATCGCAAAACTTCTTAAGTTTCCTTCGGCGATCGAAATCGATTCTTTTGCCAGAGGAAGAGTCGAACTTCTTAAATTCGAAGTTTCAAAAGACAATCCTATCTGCGGAATAAAACTTAAAGACATACAGAACAAGGTCGACGCAAAGGTCCTTGTGTGCGTTGTTGAGCGCGGAAGCGATACCTTCATCCCCAAGGGAGAATTTGTGCTTGAAGAGGGTGACAGGATCTCTTTTGTTGCCTCCGCAAAAGAAGCGACCAGGTTCTTTAAGGCTGTCGGCATCAACCAGGGCAAGGCAAGGACATGTATGATAGTCGGCGCGGGCGATACGGCGTTTTATCTTGCACAGAAGCTTATAGCAACAGGCGTTGAAGTCAAGATCATCGAAAAGGATCCGAAGCGCTGCGGTGAGCTTGCCGATAAGCTTCCCGGAGCCATCATCATCCAGGGTGACGGCCAGGAAAAGGCACTTTTGAGCGAGGAAGGTATCGAACGTACGGAAAGTTTTGTAACGCTTACAAGATCCGACGAATCGAACGTCATGATGTCGATCTATGCAAAGAAAGTCAATCCTAAGGCGAAACTCATCACAAAGGTCCACAGAAGTACGTACGACGATATCATCGACGACATGAACATCGGAAGTATCATAAATCCGAAACTTCTTGCGGGCGAGTACATAGTCAAGTATGTACGTGCAATGCAGAACACGCTCGATAATAATATAGAGACACTTTACAAGCTTAATGCGGGAAAGGTTGAGGCTTTGGAGTTTAAGGTGGGTGAGATCTACGGTATCGTGGATATTCCCATCATGGATCTTAATCTTAAACCGAACGTTATCATATGCTGTATCATAAGAAACGGCATCATTGAAACTCCCGGCGGTAAATCCTCAATAAGAAAGGGAGACACCGTAATCGTAGTTACGACGGAAACCGGTTTTTCGGATATTACGGATATCTTACAGAAGTAGCATGAACAAATCCATCATAAGATTCATACTTTGCAGGGTCCTTCAGTTTGAAGGAACATTTATGCTGTTGCCCTGCATAGTGTCAGTTATATACGGTGAAAAACAGGGTCTTGTATTTGCCTGTACCGCGGCTTTAACTTTTGCCTTGGGTACCATAGGAGCCAGGTTTAAGCCCAAAAGCAATGTCTTTTATGCAAGGGAAGGTTTTGTGACGGTTTCGCTTTCCTGGATATTGATGGCTATGGTGGGCGGACTTCCGTTTGTTCTAACAGGCGAGATCCCAAGTTATGTGGATGCCGTATTTGAAACGGTATCGGGTTACACCACGACCGGTGCGACCATTCTCACAAACGTAGAATGCTTGAGCATGACTTCGCAGTTCTGGAGATGCTTCGTTATCTGGATCGGCGGTATGGGCGTGCTTGTCTTTATCATGTCGATCCTACCGCTTTCCGGCAATTACAACATGCATCTTATGCGTGCCGAGAGTACCGGTGCGGAAGTCGGAAAACTTGTCCCGAAGGTAAAGAACACGGCAAAGATACTCTACAGTATATATATCTTCCTCTCGGTTTCCATGGTAATAGCACTCATGATAGCCGGGCTTGATCTTTATAACGCACTTCTTCTTATGTTCTCTGCAATGGGAACCGGCGGTTTTGCAAACAGAAATGCAAGTCTTGGCGGCTTTTCCCATACGGTGCAGGTCATAACGGAAGTGTTCATGCTTCTTTGCGGTATCAACTTTAACGCATACTTTCTGATACTCATGAAGAAGCCCAAGGAAGTCTTTAAACTTGAGGAAGTCAGGGCATATCTTATCCTTCTTTTCTCGAGTATCATATGTATAACGATATCGATAAAAGACTTCTTCCCGACACTTTACGATGCATTCCATAATGCGGCATTCCAGGCGATATCCATAATGACCACAACAGGTTTTGTGCTTATGGATTACGAAGTATGGCCTTCAATTTCCAAGGCGATCCTTGTGGTGCTCACGTTTATCGGTGCATGCGCGGGTTCAACGGCCGGCGGTATCAAGATTTCAAGATTCCTTATTCTTTTTAAAGATTTCAGAAGAGAATTGTTAAAGCTTACCCATCCCAGAAGTGTCAAGAAAGTCCGTTTCAACGGACAGACGGTTTCCGAGGAAACGGTGCATACCATTCAGGCTTTCCTGATCATATATATCGCTGTCGTGGGCATTTCGTTTCTGATCGTATCGCTTGACGGATTTGATTTTACATCATCGTTTACCGCGGTACTTACCACGATATCGAACGTGGGACCCGGTCTTGGCAAGGTCGGCCCCGCAGGAAACTTTGCATCGTTCAGCCCGCTTTCAAAGATAGTCCTTATCTTCGATATGCTTGCGGGACGACTTGAGATTTTCCCGCTCATAGTACTTATCTATGCGGGCACCTGGAAAAGAAACTGATAAAGGCAGATCGTTAAAATGGCTTTGGTAAAAGAAGAGATAAATCTTAGAAAAGTAATACTTCATGTACTTGATTCGACCGCGGGACAGCCGGTCCTTTCCGATAAACCTCTTGAATACGGTTCGGAGTTTTCGGATTTTATAAAAGAACACATCGCCAATATATTCGGCGGTGATGACAGCAAAAGATGCGAATTCCACAAAAAAGAATCTGAAGTGTATGAGGTATTGAACGCATACGACGATGAAAGATTCGTG
>JAGCCY010000014.1 GCA_017651385.1 Lachnospiraceae bacterium | reverse complement strand
TATATTTACTATACTTACGGGCTTAATACCTATAAAAATCTTCCGCTTATCGAACCGCTTGAATATACAGAAGACAACAGGGTAAAAGAATTTGTTATCGCCATCGATACTTCGGCTTCTGTCAGGGGCGATCTCGTCAAAGGCTTTTTAAGAAGGACGGTTTCCATTCTTAAGACTTCGGATGCATTTTCAAGGCAGGTAAATATCAAGATCATAATGTGTGACAGCGCGGTTACCGATGTTGTGACGATAAACGATATCGACGATATCGGAGCGGTTACCGACAATCTAAAACTTTCGGGATTCGGAGCGACGGATTTTCGGCCTGTATTTGCCTATGTGGACGAGGCGATCTTAAAAAAAGAATTTACCAATTTAAAAGGGATCATATATTTTACCGACGGTTACTGGATATACCCAAGCAAAGCACCCGATTACGACACGGTATTTGTGTTTGCAACTTACGACGAACACAGGCCCAAACTCCCCGCCTGGGCGGTAAGATGTATCATAGAGGATGAATAGATGAATATTAAAGAAGCAAAAGAATACATTAAGGATACCGTTAAGCTTTATCTTAAAAAGGATGAATACGGAGATTACAGGATACCGGTCGTAAGACAGCGCCCGATCTTTCTGCTCGGAGCACCCGGTATAGGAAAGACAGCCATAATGGAGCAGATAGCATCGGAACTTGATATCGCGCTCGTAAGTTATTCGATGACACATCATACAAGGCAGTCTGCGCTCGGACTTCCCTTTATCACGCAAAAAGAATACGGAGAGAATACTTACAGCGTCTCCGAATACACCATGAGTGAGATTATCGCTTCGGTATATGACACCATGAAAGAAAGCGGTATTAACGAAGGTATTCTCTTCCTTGACGAGATAAACTGCGTTTCCGAGACCCTGTATCCTTCGATGCTTCAGTTTTTGCAGTATAAGACCTTCGGCCGTCATGCTGTCCCCGAGGGGTGGGTCATAGTGACCGCGGGTAATCCTCAGGAGTTTAACCGCGCGGTAAGGGAGTTTGATGTTGTAACTCTCGACCGTCTTAAAGTGCTTGATGTGGAAG
Source organism: Lachnospiraceae bacterium (assembly GCA_017651385.1). Classification (GTDB taxonomy): domain Bacteria; phylum Bacillota; class Clostridia; order Lachnospirales; family Lachnospiraceae; genus UBA1258. The sequence goes on along the minus strand of JAGCCY010000014.1, from coordinate 8,305 downwards.
CGGATTACAAGGCATGGAAAGAATATGCCGTCGCACGTAATCTACACGGCGCGATCATCAATTTTCTGGATGCGAACAGGGATTATTTTTATAAGATCGAGACTACGGTGGAAGGCCGCTCTTATGTGACGGCCCGCGGCTGGGAAGATCTTTCCGAGATACTGTACCTTTATGAAGAAGAGGGTATCGCTCCGGGCGAGCACCTCATGAGCCAGTATTTAAAGAACGATGAAGTGGTGCGCGAATTTGCAGCCTACTACGATCTTTACAATAAGTACAAAGAAACCTATAAAGCCGATGCGCTTCTTGAGGGTAATTTCTCGGATGAAACTATCCTTAAGGCAAAGAACGCCAAAAGTGATGAACGTCTTGCGCTTGAAGGGCTGCTGCTTGACAGGATAGAAGGCGAACTTTCCTCGGTTACCGAGCTTTCGGGGCTTCTAAGGAATATAAGGCCTGCACTTACGGCGGCAAAGGAAGGAAAAGAGGAAGATATAGCGGCTGTCATAAAAGAAAAGCTCGACGATACGGCCAATACCATAAAGACCCGCTCGCGTGCGGGATCGCTTTCTTACGCCGACAAGAAAAAATTAAAGGCGGAGGCATCCCTCTTAAAGGAGCTGTTTGACGGTGTTTCAAAGTCTTCTAAGCCGTCCGCTTCCTTATCGGAAATATACAATTCAAAGGTGACTTTATTAAAAGAAAAAGCAGGGAAGGCCGGAGAACATTTAAAGAATCTTTTTTCTTTTACAAACGAAGCTTTCGGAGAAGAATCGAACGAAATGCTGGTTGCGGTCACCGAACTTACGGTCAATGAAAAGACTGCCGAGTTTTTGTCGACGTTCGGCTCCGAGGAATACGAGCATTACAATAAGATACTTATGGTAAATGACAGGGAAAAGCTTTTAAGAAAAGAAATAGCGGGAATAATCTAAATGGGAGTTTTAAGCACGGATAACTGGCAGCTTAATACAAGGGAAGAAGACGGTAAGATCTATGTGACCGGTGTATTAAAGGACGGCGGATCTGTGCTTAACATACCCGGAAACTTCGATGATAAGCCGATTGCCGGAATAGACAAAAAAGCGTTTTTTGCCTCGAATATGTTAAAAGAAGTAAACCTTCATAAAACAGTAAAAGAAATAGGCGATTGGGCGTTTTCGCGCTGTCCTCTGTTAAAAACCTTTTCGATAGATACCGACGACGAAACTTTAAGTGTGGAAATGGGAAGAGGAATTTTTGAAGGCTCGGCAAGGCTTGAGAGCATAAAGCTTATCGGCGGCTCCGATAAAGATATTATGCCTCTTGCGGCCGCATGTGCGGTAAGGCTTCCCGCCGCATATCTGTTAAGAGATAAGGATTTTGGGTCAAAAACCTGGTATGCGCGTTTTGATATGGCACTTTTAAGCTTTCTTGCGCAGGACGATCATGAAGGCTCTTCAAACAGTATCCTTTGCGGCGAAGAAGATATATCCTATGACGGAATAGGTTCGGTCGACGGCGAACTTCTCGGAGAGACCGCAGCATTTGTAAGGGAAGTGGGGAAGAACAAATGCTATCTTGCGCTGATAAGATTGTTAAACCCGGGAGAGTTGTCTGACAATACGCGAAATAAACTCGTCGATTACCTCAGGGAGAGGCAGATCGGAACCGCTTCGGGATCGGCCTGGAATTGTATAAAAGAAGACTTTGATGATAATTGTGACATTTTCACATTCTATTTAGACATTACAAAACCGGGTCCTGAGGAACTGGACTTAATGCTCAGTGATCTGAAGGGTGAACACGCTCAGTCAAGGGTCGTAATAATCAACTACAAATCAAATATCACAGAAAAGGCCGCTTTATTTGATGGACTTTTTCTTTAGAATTCTGCAATATCAAAAAAAGTTTGTCAATTTTCCCATATTGTATGTACAATACCTCCCAAAAGGACTATAATATCTATTAAGTTATATTCTCTATAACTGTATCTATCGAGAGGAGGAGATCTCTATTGGAAAATCAGGAAGGTAAGGTAAAAGCAGTAAAGAATTCCGACAGTGTAAGCTTTTTTTCAAGGATGAGTACAAAGGTTACATTGATGGTGATCGTAATCGTGTTTGTGGCAGTGCTTACGCAGGTAATGAGCGGTGTGAGCAGAGCCTCAAAGTCAATGGAGGCTACGTATCTTAATTATGCGCAGAATCTGGCCGAAGAGGCAGCGATCGGCGTTGATTTTGCAACACAGTTCGGTGAGACCGCATACGGCGGATATGCAATGAATCTTGCCGAGGAAGCAGCGGTATCCATTAACTTTTCAAGAGAATTCGGTGAGAGCGTTTACAAGAATTATGCGCTTGATCTTGCGCAGGACACGGCGCTTGCTCTCAATCAGGTCCTTGCGGACGGCGGGGCGCTTACGATCGAACGTATGAATGAGATACTCGGTAATGTTAAGATCTCGGGGGTTGACGGGTCGTATTGTTATCTGGTTAGTCCGGACGGCACAATGTTATGGCATCCTACGACCGACAAGATCGGAAATTCGGTGGAAAATGCAGCCGTCAAGGGAATAGTTGCAGATCTTCAGGCCGGAAAGACCGTTGAAGACGGTTCCATATTCTATGAATACAAAGGTGCCACAAAGCTCGCGGGTTATGCATTCACATCGGACGGAAATATACTTATTGTAACCGCGGATTACGATCAGTTTATGAAGATCGACTATGATTCGTTACTCGGTAACATCGAGATCGCGGGTGTTGAAGGTTCTTACGCATACATGGTAAGTCCGGACGGTACAATGCTCTGGCATCCCAATGCGGAGAAGATAGGACAGCCTGTTGAGAATGCGGCAGTTAAGGGTATAGTTGCGGATCTTGCCGCAGGCAAGACAGTTACAGACGATTATGTGGTCTATGATTATAAAGGTGCTTTCAAGCTTGCGGGTTATTCTTTTACCGATACCGGTAATATCGTACTTGTAACCGCAGACTACGATAAGCTTATAAAGATCGATTATGATGCATTGATCGGTCAGATCGAGATTTCCGGTGTTAAAGGATCTTACGCATACATGGTAAGTCCGGACGGCACGATGCTTTATCACACAAATCCCGAGAAGATAGGACAGCCCGTTGAGAATGCGGCGGTTAAGGGTATAGTTGCGGATCTTGCAGCAGGTAAGACCGTTCCCAACGGTTCCGTTGCATATGAATACAAGGGAGCCATAAAGGTAGCCGGTTATGCATTTACAGGATCGGGTAATATAGTGATCGTTACGGCCGATAAAGATGAAATGATGAAAGATGTTTCCGCAATGAGGACTTCAATGATCATCGCCGGTATCATATGTATGATACTCGCAATTGCGGTTGCCGCCGTGATCACAACATTGATGCTTAAAGGTCTTGAAAAGCTTGTTCCGGTCATCGGAAAGGCTTCGGATCTTGACTTCACGAGCGATGAAGAGTCTGATAAACTTGAAAAACGTTCCGATGAGATCGGTGTTATAGCCAAGGAAGTCAGCAAGATGCGCGGAAGTCTCCGTGATATCGTCTGCTCCATCGATGAAGCCGGTGTCAGCATCGACTATAATGTAGATGAACTTCAGGGTACACTTGAAAATATCGGCAATATCTGCCAGGACAATTCGGCTACCACACAGGAACTTGCGGCAGGTATGCAGGAGACAGCAGCAACGACCACAAGCATTACCGCAAATGTTGCAAGCGTTCAGGAAAATGCAAAGGGTATCGGAAAGCTTGCCGACGACGGAACAGATCTTTCACGCGAAGTTTCGGATCGTGCAAAAGAACTCGCAACAACGACCGAAAAGGCTTCAAATAAGACCATCGATATCTACGAGTCGGTTAAGGTTAAATCCGCTGAGGCTATCGAAGCTTCGCAGGCAGTTGATAAGATCAATGAACTGACCGGAACGATCATGGCGATATCTTCACAGACAAGCCTTCTTGCACTCAACGCTTCCATCGAAGCTGCGAGAGCCGGTGAAGCAGGCCGCGGATTTGCTGTTGTCGCAACCGAGATCAGTAATCTTGCAACCCAGACTTCGGATGCGGTTCGCGATATCAGTGCAATAGTTGAAGAGGTTGTCAAGGCTGTCGGTCAGATGTCGGATTGCCTGACCGAGACCACGGGATTCCTTGAGACCAACGTATTAAATGACTATCGTGAATTCGGTAAGGTCAGTGAGCAGTATCGTGATGATGCCGATACATTCGGTGCAAGTATGGGCAACATCCGTACAAGTATCAACGAACTCAATGATGCTATCGAGACGATCGTTGAAGCCATTAACGGCATCGATACCACGATCAACGAGTCCACTACGGGAGTTACCGATATCGCAGGCAAGACCTCCGATATGGTCGGCGAGACCACAGACAGTATCGACAAGGTTAACGAATGTAAGGCTGCAGTTGACGAACTTCGTAACATCATCAAGAAGTTCAACCTTTAAAAGCAATTATAAAGGAGGCGCTCATGCGCCTCCTTTTTTTACGCGAGTGTAACGCTAGCGATACACTTTGTTCTTTAAAAATGGAATTTGCGGTACAGTTCTTCTTTGGAACGGGAACCGCCCAGAATGATGTAGCAGATGAAAAGAACTATCGATAAGATTATCGCGATTATTGAGACTAACGGCTGTGTGACCTGATCGGTAAGCACGAGCGGGATCGCTATAAGGCTTACGATGAAAAGGATAAGCTGCGAGGTTAAGTATGTCTGCCAGCCCCGCCGCCGTACCAGGATGTTTATAAGGATAAAAACATTTGCTGCGATCAAAAGACCCGGCTGTACGAAGTTGACCGACCAGCGAAGATTACCGAGCATCCTGTCCAATACATCGAGAAGACTGAAGATCGCGATAATGCCGATGATCAGATCCATCGTATAGCTTAATCTTGTACCGTATACGAGATAGTAAAGGGTCAGGTATCCGATCGCGAAAAGACAGCCCGGGATAACACTCCATCGGTAATCCGGCATGTATTTGTAATTGAAATAGATCAGAATGGCTTCAATCACGAGAGCAAGCAGAAGATAGATCCTTGCAGCAAGCTGAAGCTTCCTTATCTTTTTGACTATATTGGGGTATTCGTTGACCGAGTTGTTGTCCTTTTCGAGAACACATCTGCACAAAGGACAGACTTCGGTATCATCGCGTACCGTTATTTTACAATTCAAACATCTACCCATAAAATACTCCGTTTGTTTCAAGAGTTATGTTTATATCGTCTTCAACAAGCTGTTTTACAAAGCATTGCTGTATCTTGACATCGCGATACTGTGAACCGAAGGTTACGTTCATTATGCTGTCGTAGGAACAAATGGTAGCCTTGATGAACTGGCCGACTGAAGTGGACAGTACAGCGTGGAAATTCTCGATATACGGCTTATACGGTTCTTCGACTTTAACGTTTCCTATGTTGGTCATCGTGGAAGTGCTTCCGCCCGCTGAACGTAAGTAAACGAACTTGATGGCCATATGCTTTATAAACAGAGGGAACAGCCTTAAGAAGAGGTTCGCCTGGTTGGATACGTTGTAAGAAAAGATCTCTTCAAGGTGTTGTTTGTCCATCTGCGATCTTAAACTGTCTTTTACGATCTCAAGAACTTCTTCGTAGGTGTAGTTTTCTTTTTCCGTAAAAAGCTCTGCGGCTATCATTACAAAGAAGTTTCTCGATGTGACCGATTCAAAGTACGAACGGAGATTGACCGGGACCGAAACGCGTATGGGACGCTTTGACATCATGGAATTTAGGCAGGCCCTATAGATCGCATAGAGATAAGTGCCCACAAGATATTCGTTGATGCTCAAAGAGTGCCTGTGCGCAGCTGCCTTAAGCTCGTTTAAGTCCATTTGGACGTTCATTACACCTAGTCTTCGGTCACGAAGATTTTCACCCTTTATGCGGTATGCTTTCTGCGTAGCATATAGAGGCTTATGCGGCTTTCGGTAATTTCTCAAAAAACTGTCTTCAAGGTTCATGCTGGTACCGCTTGTGAGCCCGTCGCCGGTTATCTCGCTGAGTTCCGGATGCTTAAGCCTTAAATAGTGATACACAAGTTCCTTTAGAAAGTTTATGCCGCCCATTCCGTCGGCAAGTGCGTGGAAGACTTCAATATTGATACGTCTTTTGTAATAGGTAACTCTGAAAAGATAGTCCTTGTTTAATTTGGAATGTATAAAGGTGCAGGGAAAAGAAGCCTCTTCCTTGACGATAGGGGCTCTTCTGCCGTTTTCTTCAAAGTAATACCAAAAGAAACCTCTGCGCAGCCTTACATTAAAAGGATCGAATTTCGGAAGCAGTGTGTCTAAAGCTTCCTGAAGGCATTTTCTGTCGATCTCCTCATTGAGTACAGCTGAGATCCTGTAGGTGTTTGAAGTGTTTTCACCGGCGATCACGGGGAAGAGCTGTGCGGAATTATCAAGCTTGTACCAGCGAAGATATTTGTATCTTACCGATTCCGATGTCTCGGATTCTTTGGCTTTTAAAGCTTTGCCGGCTTTCTTTACACTTTTTTTCGCCGCCTTCTGTTCCTTTTTTGCCTCTTTCGCTTCTGCTCTTAATGTCTTTTGGTCTGTATTTTCTTTTTCTTTGGTGGGTTTTTCCTTGTTTTTACTCATGTCAGCTTATTCTATCACTTAAATCTTAACCGAACAATAAAACAAATCTAAAAAAATCGAAGTTTTAAAGGCTTTTCGGCATAAAAAAACCACAAATACATATTAAAAGATGTATTTGCGGACTTACTTACACACTTCATTATCCATGCTAGCATATTTTTAAAAACAAGTCTATATCTTTTTGAAAAATTTTGATATTATTTGTGAGTGCAAAAAAGAAAAACAGCAGGCAAGCTGCTTCGCAGCTCACAAAATTATGGATTGCCGCCGATCCAAGGCGCTTCGCGCGCGGCGGCAAGTAGGCAAGCCGCTTCGCGGCTCACAAAAGAAAGGGGGTTGAGTATGGTAAAAGAAATATCCGGGCAGTTTTACGGAACGGATCGGATCGATGAAGAAAAGAAACTTCAAAGCATCGAAAAGATCGCCGAGGAAAATGTTAAAAAGACCAGAAACTCGGTACAAAGTCTTCAACAGGAACTGCATGAACTTCAGGATGTGTACGATCTTGACGAAAAAGAAGGTCTGGCCCAGTGGTTTAACAAGGATGCCAGATTTGCCGAAGTCAGACAGGATCTTTTAAGGGCCGAACGTGCCAGAAAGAAGCCTTATTTCGGAAGGATCGATATATCCGACGAAGAGAACGGAAAGCGCGAAACTCTTTACATAGGCAAGACTGCGATCTGGGAGGATCCCGCGGTGCCCGAGGTAATAGACTGGAGAGCACCCATATCATCGGTCTACTATGACCACAGTCTCGGAAAATGCAAGTACAGAGTGCCGAGGCAGGGACTTTATTCGGTAGACTTAAAGAGAAAGCGTACCTACGTGATCGAAGGCCACGACTTAAAGGATTTTTACGATTCAGATGTGGTAGCGAACGACGATCTTCTTACAGAGTACCTGTCCAAGAGCAAAAGGAATGTCTTAAGCGAGATAATCGCCACCATCCAGCAGGAACAGAATGAAGTCATAAGAAAGAACCCCCATCATAATGTCCTGGTACAGGGAAGTGCGGGCTCGGGAAAAACGACCGTAGCCATGCACAGGATATCTTATATCCTTTATAACTATGATACCGAGTTTAAGCCCGAAAGCTTCTATATAGTGGGCAGCAACAAGGTACTTTTAAATTACATAACAGGTGTTTTGCCTGATCTGGACGTCTACGGCGTAAGCCAGATGACGATGGAAGAGCTTTTCATAAAGCTTCTTTACGAGGATTGGGACAAGAAAAAGCACAAAACGCGTTCTTTGGACAAGACCGATAAAAGCGTGAGCGTTAAGGGAAAAAGCGAGTGGTTCAAAGCACTTTCCGATTACCTTTATAAGCTTGAAAAAGATCACATTCCGACAGAGGCGATAAAGCTTGAGAAAAACGGCCATACCATAATGACCGAAGCCGCGATCAAAAAGATCCTGACCGATGAGCCGGATGCCCAGATGATGTTAAAGATAGAAAAGCTTAACGCAAGGCTTATGACAGGGCTTGAGGATGAGCTTTACGGAAGGTTTTATTCCTATAACGTCGAAGAACAGAAGAAACTCACAAAACAGTATAAAAACTACTTTAACAGGTATTTCTGGAAGGGTTCCGTCTTTGATATCTATGCGGATTTTGTAAAAGAACATGCGGGCGGTCTTTCGATCGATGTGTTAAATCCTGATTTA
>JAGCCY010000148.1 GCA_017651385.1 Lachnospiraceae bacterium | reverse complement strand
TATAAGCAGTATGTCAAAGAACGCTTAAACATGATAGAAAAGCAGGAACAGATGGCGATCAGCGACCTTAAGGAAAAGAAGCTTCGCGATGAACGCTTTAACCGCATCTATCAAAGCGTCGACGGTGCCATGAGAAATACTTCAAGGCAGGCACCATCGGTCGCAAAGAACTTAAAAGATAAGATGCATACTGTCAAAGCCATGGGGTACCGCTTTGAAAGAGAAGACGAGAAGATGACCGAGATGCCCGAATATGAGGAAGCGATCTTCTTTCAATTAGGTTCTAAGGATTCGGCGGTACCAAGCGGAAAGACCGTGATCGAATTTGAGCTTCCCGTTCTTTCAACACCTGACGGCGAGGAGACGCTTTCAAAGAATATATTTTTACGCATAAAAGGCTCGGAAAAGGTCTGCCTTATCGGCGATAACGGTGTCGGAAAGACCACGCTTTTAAAGGTAATCGCCGAAAAGCTCAATGACCGCCCGGGACTTAAGGCAGAGTACATGCCGCAGGATTACGCGGAGCTTCTGGATCTTGATATGACACCCGTGGATTACCTTGATAAAACGGGCGATAAGGAAGAAAGAACGCGCATACGCACATATCTTGGCGCCCTTAAATATACGGCGGATGAAATGGATCATCCCATAAGGGAATTATCCGGCGGACAGAAGGCAAAGGTTATACTGCTTAAGCTTAGCTTATCCGACGCAAATGTGCTCATTTTAGATGAGCCCACGCGAAACTTTTCACCGTTATCGGGCCCTGTCATAAGGAAGATGATAAAGAACTTTCCGGGAGCAGTTATAAGCATTTCGCATGACAGAAAGTACATTTCCGAGGTCTGCGACCGGATATTAAGACTTACAAAAGACGGGCTTTTTGAAGAACAAAAAGACCGGTTGCCCGAACAATGATAATATCTTAAAATTGTTGTATAAGCTTGATCGGCAAACGGTGCTTTTGCCGGGCACACAACCTTAAAGACGGGTAAAGACTATGGGCGAGAATTTAAAGAAAACATTTGCCGCGCTTGAGGCGGATATCATGTGTGAGATCAAAGATATAGTCTATCCGCTCGAGTCGCGTCTTATCTTTCATAACCATGACGGCTATGAGATGACGTTACTTTTAAACGGTGAGCTTGCGCTCTACAACGAAGGTGACGGAGCGGTCTTAAAGCGGGGAGATATCGTGCTTTTGGACGAGTTTGAGTTCCACAGGGCACAGCTTCTTTCAAACGACACCTATGACCGTATAGTCATAAACTTTAAGAAACCGAAGATCAAAGAACTGTCCACCGAAAAGACAGACCTTTTAAAGGGCTTCAGACTCCGCGACGGTTCAAAGATAAACGTCATCCATTTCGAAGAAGAGGATATTGAGAAGTATGCGGATATAGCTGTAAGGCTAAGGGATGCGCTTGGCGACAAAAAGTTCGGCGCGGATATCCTTGCGGATGCCGCCCTTACGGAGCTTCTCGTTTTGGTAAACCGCGTGGGCACCCGGACCGACACGCCCGCATACGAGGGTATCCTTCCCGAGGTGGTCGCAAAGGCATTTAACTATATCGAAGCCCACATAGCCGACGATCTGTCTCTTTCGACGATCGAAAAAGAACTTAAATACAACGGCACCTACATAAGCCGATGCTTTAAGCAGACGCTCGGCATCTCACTTCAGAAATATATAATCGCAAAGCGCATATCGGTAGCACAGAAGATGTTAAAAGAAGGTGATACCGCATATAATGTGTGCTTTCTTGCCGGCTTTTCGAACTATTCGAATTTCTCGAGAACCTTCCGTCAGCATATAGGAATGTCTCCCAGAGAATACAGGGATGAAGTATATAAGATAAAATAGTCTGATTTTGCAAAGTTTTGGTCAAAAAACGTGTATTTGTCGTCTTTTTCGTATTATATGATATTGTTGTAAATTGTCTTTACACACAGTATTGGGGGTAAATATGAATAAGGACGGCAAACTTTTTGAGATGCTTGAGACTGATGTTTCATGTGTTAAGAAGGATATTCGTTACGGCATCGATGACAGGCCCATGCACAATCATGACGGTTACGAAGCCATTTTTCTTTTGAACGGGACTGCCATCGTTGAGACCGAAGGCGGCAGACGTCAGATAAGGGAAGGGGATCTTGTCGTGCTGCGTTCGGGCACCCTGCATCACGGGGAACCGGACAACAGACACAGATACGATCGTGTCGTCATTAACGTAAAAGAATCCACGGCCCGTCAGATGCTTACCAAAAGACCCGAACTTAAAAAGGCTTTCGGTTACGATTCATGCTACGGAGCCTGGGTGTGTCATCTTAATTCGAAGAACACGGATGAGTTTATGGACTGTTCCGATTCGCTTGAGCACATTTTAGGAACCGACGAGTACGGTTCTGATGTTCTGGCAAGAGAGATCCTTTACCGCATGCTCGTGCTCATAAACCGCTTAAACGGCGAGGAGATAGGCAGCATGGACGGTGTGTTCTATAACGAAAAGCAGAAGCTTGTACAGATGGTGCAGGCGTACATCGATCTGCATCTGTCGGACGATCTTTCGCTTCTTTTTCTCGAGAAGGTGTTCTTGTACAGCGGCTCTTACTTAAGCAAGTGTTTTAAGCTCGTTACGGGTATGAGTCTTCAGTATTACATAATAAAGAAGCGTATATGTCTTGCCAAACACTGCATAGAAAAGGGTATGGAGCTTAAAGACGTATGTGACTATGCAGGCTTTGGAAATTACTCGAATTTCTCAAGGACTTTTCTTTCATATGCGGGTGAATCTCCCATGGATTACCGCAAAAGAACACGATAGGATGGAGAATCCGATTCCTAAGTGGTATCGCCGTGATATGTGCGACAGCGTAGCACATATTTGAAACGCCGTTGGAATTTTTATGTACTTTTTGAGGTAAGGAAAAATGATAAAGGTTTTATTTGTCTGCCACGGCACCACGTAATTCGGGGCTTGCATATAAGCGCAGAACCGCGGCATAATGCGGCATATCTTGCCCGATGAACATTTCCTTACTACCAAAAAACTACGATTTACGAAAGATAAAACGACCTTTTGGAAATACTCATTGTGTAAACACAGAATATGTGTTATCATATACTCAATGAGTAAAATACTGAAAGGAGAAATGTTATGTCAGATGAACTGTTTAGTGTAAAAATGAAGGAATTAAGAGAGTCTACCGGACTTAATCGCAAGGAGTTCTGCGAAAAGTTCGAGATTCCCTACAGGACGATGACCGAGTGGGAACTGGGTCATAGGAATGCACCCCCATATGTGCTCAGACTGCTTTCGTATTATGTCGAGATGCAGCATAAGCTTAATGAGAATGGCATCAGCGAGAAATAACAGGGGGATGAATATGGCTAAAGAAAATGAAATTGTATTATTTGAGACTGAAGATAAGGAAATAACCCTTAACGTAAAAGTCGATCAGGATACTGTATGGCTAAACAGGAACCAGATGGCAGATCTGTTTGGCAGAGATGTTAAGACAATTGGCAAGCATATCAATAATGCCTTGAAGGAAGAATTGGATAATTCAACTGTCGCAAATTTTGCGACAACCACCTGATCACTCAATTCCTCACGAACCGCATTATTGATATGCTTACCAATTGTCTTAACATCTCTGCCAAACAGATCTGCCATCTGGTTCCTGTTTAGCCATACAGTATCCTGATTGAC
>JAGCCY010000147.1 GCA_017651385.1 Lachnospiraceae bacterium | reverse complement strand
TGAAGATCCTTGCACCATCCGTCAGAGGTAACAAGCGGAACAAGCGAGGGCTTAAGATCGGTTACCGTATGTCCGAAGCCTTTTGCAAATTCAAATCCGTCTCCGGTAGATCCGGTTGCGGCATAGGATACTCCGCCCGTAGCTACAACCACAGCATCTGCGTTTTCTTTTTTACCCGATGATAAGGTGACCTCAAATCCGTTTTCGGTCTTTGACAGCTTTTTAACTTCACTGCGGAGCCTCACTTCGACACCCGCTTTTTCAAGCATATTCGAAAGAGCCCTGATAACATCGGACGAATGGTCGCTAACGGGAAACATTCTTCCTCCGCGCTCTTCCTTGACTTTACAGCCTTCGCTCTCTATATCGCGGATAATGTCGTTGTTATCATAGCTTTCAAGCGCGCTGTACATAAACTTCGGATTTCTGTTTATGTTGGAAAATATCGTTTCAATGTCCGATGAATTGGTGACATTGCATCGTCCTTTTCCTGTTATAAAAAGCTTCTTGCCAAGCTTTTCGTTCTTTTCGATCAAAGTAACTTCATCACCCGCACCGGCCGCGGCTATTGAAGCCATCATCCCCGCAGCTCCGCCGCCAACGACAATTACTTTACTCATTTGTATCTCCGTTTTGTTCTTCTTTTCTCAAAGAATAGTTAAGTATAGGTTCATCATCTATGAAATTGATCTCATCGTTAAGATATACCTGATAATTGCCCCATGCTTCCTCAAGATTTTCAAGATTTGTCTTGACCTCGTCGGGTCTTTTAAGGCAAAGCGCAACAACGAGCGCATTTATAACGCTTAACGGAGCCACCAGCGAATCCACGATCGAGACCATATCGGAACGGGCCAAAAGGTTGCATGACGAATAAAGATTCATGGGGGAATGAACGGAATCGGTTATGGTTATGACCTTGGCATTTCTGTCATTTGCAAATTCCATGGCCTTAAGGGTACGCATGGAATACCTTGGGAAAGAGATACCGATTATGCAGTCATGTTCATCGATCCTGATCATCTGCTCAAACATTTCGCTCACACTTGTGGTGCCGAGCAGTACCACATCGGGCCTTATCATGTTTAAGTAGAAATGAAGGAACCTTGCGAGCGGCTCGCATGAGCGAAGTCCCACAACATAAACCTTTCTTGCTCTTAAGATAAGGTCCACGGCAAGTTCGAATGAATTGACATCCAGATTTGCCATAGTGTCCTCAAGTTTTTCGATATCCGAAGATATAACGGAAGTGAGTAACTCAGACTGGCTTGCCCTTCCGTATTTTGCCCCGATCTTCTGAACGGTATTGATCTTTGATTTGTACCATTCTTCAAGATCCTTCATAAACTCGGGAAAACCGTCATAACCCAGTGCGGACGCAAATCTTACGACCGTTGATTCGCTTACGCCTACGGTCTCACCGAGTTTTGCGGCCGTCATAAATACAGCCTGATCGTATCTGTCCACGATGTAGGCCGCAATGAGCTTATGTCCTTTGCTTAATTTGGGATAAGCTTCGTTGATAACAGACAAAAAGTCTTTGGAATTGTCCATTTAATAAAGTACCTCTTATTTATCTTCTTACAAAAGCCTTGTAGGCCTCTTCGAGCTGAATGCGCGTCTCGGCATAGGAAAGATCGAAATCACCGGTAATGGACATGCAGGCAGCACCGTGAATGAGCATCCACATCTTCATGAAAATAGATTCGGGAGAAGAAACGCCCTCTTCCGTTGCCATGTTCATCTCGGTCTTTACCGCACCCGTACGGCCGTTAAGCTTACTGTATAAGTTATAATCACCGCGGTCGCCCTTGATGAAAAGGAACGAGAACAGATTGCTCTCCTTCTGGGCAAAGGTGATATAAGCCAGGCCTAGGTTGACAAACGGAATGTGACTGCTCTTATCGAATTTTTCATAAAAATCATCGAAGAAATAAAGAGACTTTTCGAACACCTGAAGGTAGCAGTCCTCCATATTTTCGAAATTACGGAATATAGGCTGGGTCGAGCAGCCCGCATATGCTGCAAGCTTTCTCGCGGTAACCTCTTCGATTCCCTTCTCTCTCGTCATGTTGAAGGCCGCTGTAAGAATATCGTTCTTGGATATTATTTCTTTTCTTGCCATATCATACCCCCTAAAGTCTGTGAACCGCCCAATGCCACCCCGGCATCAATATGCGGCTGTCAATTTTACCCCATGGAAAGAACACATGTTATTATACATAAAAACCGCATTTTATGCAAACCTTTGCTTTATTTTTATAAATTATTAACCTATAATGAATACGGTCTTAAAAAAAATTGCCGTTTCACGGCTCACAAAAAAGGAATCATTATTATGAAAGTGGTTTTGGAGCATCTTACCAAGAAATTCCCCAACAGAAACAAAAAAATAAAAGGAGACGTCATCGCTGTCAACGATTTTACCTTTGAGATCCCCGACGGAAAGCTCATCGGCTTGCTCGGTCCGTCCGGCTGCGGAAAAAGTACGACCTTAAACCTTATAAGCGGTCTTGAAAAACCCACAAGCGGAAAGGTTTATTTCGGAGAAGACGATGTCACGGGACTTCCGCCCGAACACAGGGGCGTCGGTCTTGTGTTTCAGAATTATGCGCTTTACCCGCACCTTACGGTAAGGCAGAATATCGTTTTCCCTCTCGAAAACCTTAAGGGAAAAGACAAGCTTTCAAAAGAAGAATT
>JAGCCY010000146.1 GCA_017651385.1 Lachnospiraceae bacterium | reverse complement strand
CATCAACCGCTTCGGTGTCGAATTGTCCGGAAGATATGCTAAATAACCGGTTATGCCGTTTGCTTATTTTTCGGTTTTTCTACGCTTAAATATAAGACTTCTGAAAAGGATCAGATTCATCAAAATGAAAAATCCGATAAAAATAGCGAATGTAATCATCGGTTTCACCGGTGCCAGCGTTGCAAGCAGCATCATCGGGAAACCAAATACTATCGCGGGGAAGTTCTGATATACCATGTTGTCGGCCGCAGGTGTGGTAAACTCTCCGTCGATCTCACGAAGAAGAATGATACCCGTACTTGCCGTACCCGTCAGCATACCGTACATCATAAGGAACTGCTCTTCATAGTAGTCCTTAAACAGTGTCTTTGCGACCATCCTGTCGTAGAAGAACGTAATGATCATTCCGACTGCGGCAAGGATGATCATGAGTCCCCAGTAATTTTCAAGAATATCAAGTCTTATGGCCGCTATACCCGCAACAACCATAAGGTCAAAGAAAAAGTTGCTCACACGGGTCATAAGGAAATTATTGACGTAATCCCTTTTCATCGTATTGCTTCTTCTTAAATGTTTGATGCAGAACTTCACAAGTACTGCTGCAAGTACACCGAACAGGAAATTGAATCCGTATACTACCGCCTTCATGCCCGGAAGTAAAAGCCCGAGCACATACATGATCCCGTAAGCGATAAGATAAGCAAAGATCACGAGAGCTACCTGAATGGTCATCTTATCGATGCTCTCCTGCATAGGGATCTCATTTTCCGACTGAATGTCTTCAGCCTTATAATTCTCTCTTTTTTCACTTGCGATCTTGAGCGTACCGCGTCTTTTCTTAACATTAAGATATATGACTCCGCCTATACTGGCAGACAAAAAACCAAGAGCCGCGATGGTGAGTCCGAAACTTTTTCCGCCTGTGAAACCGTACTGATTTTCATAGATCTGACCGTAATTCATGGCCTGACCGGTACCCTGACCGTAACCGAACGGAAGAAGGATACCCGCAGCAGGAAAGAAATCTGCCATTATCTTTGCGGCTAAAAGCGTGATCCCAAACCCGAAAATCGCCTGGATCAAATAGGTTGCCACCGTAGTCACGCCCGTATTAAAGATCTCGGTCGTACGCTTTTTGCTCAGTTTTCCGCTCTTTGACTTAAATGTTGAAGCTATGAAACCAAGCGCCAGACAGTGATAAGTGATCCCCTCAAGAAGGGCCGCCCCGTTACCGCCGAAAAGTTCGGTATTATAAAGAACGCTTCCGGTAACGGCATGATATATTTCGGAAATTATCAAAAGGATCAGGCCTCCGATCACGGAAGTCGGGATAAGTGACGATCTTAAACCCGGAGTAAGCTTTTTTATAATATTTCCGATAAGCATGCTGCCTAAAAGTGCGCCCACAAGTACCAGACCACCCCATACGCTAAAGTCCCAAAAATTTTCCATCTCCGTCTCCTTTATGAAGATTATTGTATCTATAGTAGAAATTTACATATTTAAGCGGATTGAACCGTTTATCGCCTTTAAACAGGAACAGTTTTCCGTCCTGCTCCATATTAAGCCTGTTATCGCCCACGCATGCGGCGCCGATGACCTTGTCGAATGATAAGATCTTTGCTTGACCGTTTAAGTCAAATTCAACTCTGTCGCCGTATAATCTCAGCGTGGTTCCCTTTGATATGCGCCTTTTCTTTATCTTGGGGACGACATCGAATACGTTCACCCGGTCCTCGTAGACCGGCTTATCGCACATAGCGGCCGGATCAAGTCCGTTCACAAACGCTTCCTGATGATCATACCAGTCAGCTAAGAATCTATATGGAAACTCAAAACCGACACCCTCGATATGAGTGTCGTCGCAGTACTTTATCTTTTTGCCGCAGGTTAAGCATTCGGCCGTATTTCCGCTGCTTTTAAAACGCGACAACCCGCAATCCGGGCAGACATACATACATCTTTCAAGGTATTCGGCCTTTGCCTTGCCCGAAAAAGCCTCAGTATCCCCGGCTTCATCGATATATAATACTTTTTTGACCAGTTCGGACAATTCATCCGTGGAAAGATCTTTATATTCTTCGGGTCTTATGATACGTGTTATACCGCAGTACATACGACCGTCGCGAATGCTGTCGCTCCATCTGGGCTTTACCCCGTATCCGTTGGTAATCTTATATAAGGCTACCGGAAGATTAAGTTTATTTATAAGACTTATGGTGCCTGATTTTAAGCGCCCCGTTCTGCCGCTGTAGGTTCTGTTGCCCTCAGGGGCTATGGCGATCGTCCCGCCTTCTTTTGCAACTTTTATTATCGTCTTAAGGGCATGAAGATCCGTAGAATGTTTTTTAATCGGGATCGGTGCTACGAGATAGCTTAATAATTTTGAAAGAAAACCGTTTGAAAAAAGATCTTCCATAGCCACATAATAAACAGGCTGCTTAAATGAAAGACTCACGAAAAACTGATCGTATGATGTGACATGATTAAAAAGCACGACCATCGGCTCATCCGGCCCGTCATACTTTACTATCTTGGCATGATACTTAAAGCGGGCAGTCAAATAAAAGTAAGGCCAGATAAATCTCCTTACCACTTTATGTCTTGTCCGTATCCATTTGGGATTTTTCCTGCTCACCATAATCCCCCAAGAATCTTAGAATCTAAGAATATATTAGCGTTTTTAAAGATTGGTGTAAAGAAAAAAGCAACACAATATATCTGTGTCGCTTTAAGTTCTTTTACTTGTACATAAGTGAGTTTCCGTTCTTTTTAAGCCAGCCGTGCCACTTATCGTATTCCGGGAAGACGCTGTGGACAAGGTCGTAAAATCGCTTTGAATGGTTCATTTCAATGCGGTGGCAAAGCTCGTGAACCACAACACTGTCTATAACTTCAAGCGGGGTTCTCATAAGAAGACAGTTAAAATTCAGATTGCCTTTTGCGCTGCAGCTGCCCCATCTCGATCTCTGGGTCCTTATGGCGATACGCCCGTATGTAACTCCCAAAAGATTTGCGTAATGCGATACCCTCACAGGGATTATCTCTTTTGCAAGCTTACGAAGTTTCTTTATATCACTTTCGGACAATTCTTCTCTTCCGGCATTTTCAGCCTCACGGACCCTTAATCTTTCCTGCGCAGCCAGTATCCATTCAGCCTTTTCCCGCAAAAAAGCTCTTATCTTTGTGTCAGACATATGCCTCGGGGCACGCACTGTCACCTCTTGTGAATTCTTAAGTTCTATTGCTATGCTCTTCCTGTCCGAGCGTATAAGTGTGTATTCCATGAGATCATTCAATTTCATAACCCCGACTTTTAGTGACAAGAAGCAGAAGCATGAATGCTATACTTCAGTTTTATATAATATGGAATAGATTTCATCATATACCCGTTTACAATTATTTTTATCCCGAAACGCAAAGAAATTGTCTGCCCTCTCAACATATTCAGGATTCATTTTACAATCATTATTTATGAGATTGATGAATTCTTTCTTAAAAGTTTCAAAGGTCTCTGTTACAAGACCAAATCCCATCGTATTAACATCAAAATAACCTTTTTCCACTATATTACTGTGATAAAAAGTATCCTTATCAAATTGATAATACAATACCGGTTTATGCAGATAGGAGAAATCAAATGCTACAGATGAATAATCGGTAATAAGTAAGTTTCCGTATTTGAAAAAATCTTTATACGAACCAGTATATTCTTCTATACATTTCGGTAAATCCAGACGTTTACAGAAATCTTTATATACCGGATGCACTTTATAACACAGTTTATACCCCTTTGCTTCTGCTGTTTCAATGATATCTTTATCTGTAAATATATTCTTTATGTTAAGAAAATAATCACTTTCAAAAATTGATTTTGAGTCAGAAATATTTAAATACGATCTCCATGTAAAAGCAAATAAGATCAACTTTTGCGGATCATTCTCCAATATATCATAACGAGGCATTCCGGTAAGAAGCACATGCCCTTCTTTGATATTGTACGGAGTACGTTCCAGAGATTCTGCTTCAGGTGCAGCTGAGGCATGTATATATAAATTATCGTGAGCGAAAGAGTTGATATAATTATGAAGATCATTGTTTATAACTCCGTGCTGAAGAAAAAACTGAGGAGTTTCGATGTGATTACGCATATGATTATCCTGACTGCTTATGTGGGCATCACAAACAATTAACAGAAATTTGTGAAAAAAGGAATCATAATCGATCACTTTTCCTATTTGTTTCAGCCGATCATATTCAGGAGAAGATTTACTGATTGCGAAATAACTTTTTATCGGTTTGTTTTGCAGATATTCAAAAAATATTTCACCGTTATCGCCGGCTTCATTTTTTCGGTCACATATCAGCCATACATGTCTTCCGTAAAACAATCTAAAAATAGAACGAGATATAAAAAATACTGTTTTTTTAATAGAGTCTAAAGTTGTTTTTTTCATGATTTATATGTATTTATCCATATACAGGATTTAAGATATAATTGTTTTATAAATATTATAGCGCAAAATAATTAAAAAAATGTAAAAAAAAGACATTTCCTTAGAAATGTCTTTTTTCTTAGTCGGAGTGACAAGACTTGAACTTGCGGCCTCCACGTCCCTAATATTGTGACACTTTTTTCATCTTGTGCCATCTCATGTCAAATGGGCGTATTTACCGCATTCGTCACTTATGTTCAAAAAT
>JAGCCY010000145.1 GCA_017651385.1 Lachnospiraceae bacterium | reverse complement strand
ATTAACAGCTGTATCGGTGGCGGGCCTAGGGTCTGCCGCCGATGTTTTTTTGTACTTGTATGAATGAATGATAAATGGTAATTTATATTTGATTTAAAGGTTTTGGGCTTTTTAAGCCCGGGAGGAAAGATGAGAGGTATCACTACCACTATAAACGAGATACGTCAGCAGGTCTTTGCCGAGATCGCTGCGCTTTCGTATGAGTATGATAAGAACGACAAAGATTTCTTTAAAAAGATGGAGCACATACCCTACAGGGTCGTGCCCGGCGAAGAATCGACACACAGTGACAGCGTTTTTTTAGAGCGTGCGATCGTGGCCGAGCGTATGAGGCTTGCAATGGGGCTTCCCGTAAGAAAGGCCAGCGAACAGCTGCCCGTTTCGGACGGTGCGCAGGAATGTATAATCCCCGAAAAGTATTACGAACCGCCGCTTGTGAACATCATAAAGTTCGCGTGCCACAAGTGCCCCGACAATGTGGTGCATGTGACCGATACGTGTCAGGGATGTCTTTCACGTTCGTGTCATGTGGTCTGTCCCAAGGATGCGATATCTTTTAAGGACGGAAAGTCCGTGATAGATCAGGAAAAATGCATAAAGTGCGGTAAATGTATAGAGGCGTGTCCTTACGGCGCGATCGTAAGGCAGGAGCGTCCGTGCGCAAAAGCCTGTGGAGCAGGCGCGATCGGTTCCGATGAATACGGAAGAGCCGATATCAATTACGAAAGATGCGTATCGTGCGGAATGTGTCTTGCCAACTGTCCGTTCGGTGCGATCGCCGATAAGGCGCAGATATTCCAGGTCATCCAGGCCATAAAGGAAGGAACGCATGTATATGCCGCAATGGCGCCCGCGATAACGGGCCAGTTCGGGGCAAAATGCACTCCCGAAAAGATAAGATCGGCCATGAAGGCGTTAGGTTTCCGTGATGCCGTCGAGGTTGCCATAGGAGCGGATCTTTGTACGCTTCAGGAAGCCGAGGACTTTGTAAACGAAGTGCCCGATAAGCTTCCGTGGATGGGAACTTCCTGCTGTCCCGCATGGTCGGTATTTGCAAAACAGACATTACCCGACAGAGCCAACTGTATCTCGATGGCGCTTACGCCGATGGTACTTACGGGAAGGCTTTTAAAGAAACAGCATCCGGGATGCAAGGTCGTATTTATAGGACCGTGCGTGGCCAAGAAGCTTGAAGCGAGCCGAAAGAGCATTAGATCTGATGTGGATTTCGTGCTTACCTTTGAGGAAGTGCTCGGTATGTTCAAGGCTAAAAACGTTGACTTTGACAAGCTTGAAGAAACCGACTGCATGCACGGAGCGAGCGGCGACGGAAGAGCCTTTGCGGTAAGCGGAGGCGTTGCCGAAGCGGTAGTGAACGTTATTAAAGAAAAATATCCCGAATACGGCGATGTCAAAGTGCAGACGGCAAACGGTCTTGCGGAATGTAAAAAGATGCTCATAATGGCCAAAGCGGGTAAATATGACGGATATCTTTTAGAAGGAATGGCGTGCCCGGGCGGATGTGTCGCCGGAGCCGGAACGGTACAGCCGATAGCCAAATCCGCAAATGCGATAAAGATCCATAAGGATGTTTCGACCAACAAGCACGCTTATGAGAGTAACTATAAGGATGTTCTTTCGGAACTTGAAGATTAGAGTATAAAAAAGAGGCTGCATGCGCAGCCTCTTTTAGTATGCGGTTTAGATGGCATCGTATTTAGCCGAAACCTTTGCCCAGTCAAGTACATTGAAGAATGCCTTGATATAGTCGCCTCTTAAGTTCTTGTACTTAAGATAGTAAGCATGCTCCCATACATCGAGCGCGATAAGGGGTGTGCCCATATGCTCGCTGTAAGGATTGTCCTGATTTGCGGTACTTACGACTTCAAGACTCTTGTCGGGCTTAGCTACGAGCCATGCCCAGCCTGAACCGAAACGGCCTGTTGCCGCAGCGGTAAGTTTTTCTTTTAACGCATCGAGACTTCCGAAGGTCGCATCGATCTTGGCTGCAAGCTCGCCTGTGGGAGCTGCTGCGGGAGTGGCCGAGAAGAGCTCGAAATAAAGGTTATGGTTATAATATCCGCCACCGTTATTCTTGATGGCTGTCCTTAAAGCGGGATCTGCGATGCTGTCAAGGTTAGACAGGATCTCTTCGGCGGTCTTGCCTGTAAGGCCTGCTTCTTCAACCTTTGCATTGAAGGTTGCGGTATATGTCTTATGATGTTTTCCGTAGTGTGTTTCGATGGTGAGTGCGTCGATATTGGGTTCTAATGCATCAACCGAATACGGCAGAGTGATCTGTTCAAACATAGTGATTCTCCTTTGTGTTATGAGTTTTTTGAATGCTTTCGCGTCTTTTATGATTATAACAGAAAACTTGGTTTATATACAGATAATTTTCTGTTTATTTACGAAGATGCCAAAAAGTAGTAAAATCAATGCGTATCTACCACCATTTAACAGGATGAGAGTATGAAGAAAAATACATTTAAAAAGCTCCCGGCGACCGCGCTTCTTTTAAGCCTTGTGCTTCTGATCGCGGGCTGTACCGACAATACGATCCCGTCGGTTGATGTTTCGACCGATGACAATCCGCTTGCATCGATCATAGATAACGTCATTTCCGATATCGAGCAGGATACGATATCGCAGAACGATGCGGAGCCCGAACCCGAGCCTGCACCGGTCGTTGACGATGAGCCCGACATTTCCACAGAGCAGGGCGTACTAAATTTTATGGAAGGCGAATGGACTGTGGCCGATCCCGAAACCGGCAGGGATTATGCGGAGTTTAAGGTCGATAAAAAGGGCCATTTCACTTTCAGGCGAAAGAACGACAAGATAACCTTAGACGGATGGGTTTCTTTTTACAAAAGGACCGGAGCGGCCGCAAGCGACAAATCGACCGTACCGGATTTCTGCACGCTCACTTTCTTAAATGTACCGGATGAATATATACACGACGCATACGGCCCGGGCAAAGTGGACGAGACATATACGGACGGAAACTTTTATTTCGGCTCGGCCGACGGAGAGGATCTTTTTTACTATATCGAGGTCGGTAACGGTACTTCGCTTGCATATGAAAGCATAATAAGAAATCCCGAGAATCCCGATTCCTATAAGGGCATCGTGATGCACAGGAAGAACGATAAGACGGACAATAAGACCATTGCAAGTTCTTCTTTTTACGGATGGCTCTGGAAAAAGGACGCAGCGGGAAGTCTCTATATACAGAAGCTTAAGGAGACAAGCTTTGAGGCCAACGAAGATTATACGAACAGAAGATTTACCGCCGCATATTTTAACGTGGAAGATGATTTCGGAATCGTAAAATATAAGACCGGTTTTGATATATCGCTTCTAAGCAAGGTGGATTCGTATCTCTATGACAGTGATTACCAGCTCATGATGTGCCATTTTACGACGGGTCCGAAGGGTGAGATCACCGATATAGACAAGCTTGACATGTCGATGTACTTCATATACGATCTGGGCGACCTTGAACCGCAGTTTGCTTTTGACGGCATGGTATTTACCTATAACGGCATGGATTATCCTCTTGACAGCTTTTCGGAGACCGTGGGGAATGCGATCATGGCCTGCTACAAGGTTTCTGATAAGATCGTGGTCGAGGTGCATGTCAATCCGCATATGAGTGAGTATCATATCTTTGATATGAACACCGGACAGTTTGAAAAAGTCTTATACGGCGGAAGCATCACCTGGAAGGATGACGATATATACACAGCCGTATACAGTCAGTTCGGAGACATCTTAAACTATAACGAAGACGTCATCTATAAGCTCGGAGACGTTGAGATATACGAGATCTCTTATACGGACAATAACGAGCTTTATGTGATATCAAAGGACGGTGACAATACTTATGAAGAAGTCACCGATCCGATAGAGGACATTGAAAAAGCCGAATATTATTATTCGGACTATACTCACAGAAGGAGTGCAAAGAACTGGAGCCGGTTCATAGCCGAGGCCGAAGGACCTTCCGCAGCTTTTGTGATGGAAAATCCTCAAAGGCAGTATTATGGGGAGACCGTTATCGAAGATCCAAACACTTCGGACCGTTTTGTGTTCGTGGCTCTTAACAATGACACAAAGGTGAAACTTGCATCGGGACAGCCCGTGTTCAGTCCGGACGGCACCATGACATGGAACAGTGAGGAAGAATACGAAGAATATACCTTGGAGAAGGGTGAAGCGCTTGAATATAATGTCGTGATCCCCGAAGGTGTTCCGTCGTATTGCATCATATTTACGATCAACGGCAAGGAATACCTGTGTCCGATAGCAACATTAAGCGGCAAAGAGGGTATAAGCTGCAGATTCATACCTAAGGCTAAGTAATACAATAAAAAAGTAAAACAATGGGTATGTAAAACAAATGACAAGTAAAACAAATGATAAGTAAAACAAAGGGAGGACGAAATGTCCTCCCTTTTAATGTCGTATTTTTACATCGCGTTCTTTATAGCTTCAAACAGTTCATCGTAGGTCTCAAAAGCCGGAAGATCGGGGTTATCCGCCTTGATCTTGTCGGTGCTCTTAAATAAGAACCCTGCCTTGCTTGCCTTGATCATTGCAAGATCGTTAAAGCTGTCACCGCTTGCGATAGTCTCAAAACCGATTGACTGAAAAGCCTTTACGGTAGCAAGCTTTGATTCTTTTGTGCGCATCTTGTATCCCGTTATCTCGCCGCTTTCGGCAACTTCAAGGGAATTACAGAAGATCGTGGGCCAGCCTAACTTTTCCATCAAAGGAGTCGCAAACTGGGTAAATGTATCGCTTAAGATCACTACCTGTGTGATCGCACGAAGCTTGTCCAAAAATTCTTTTGCTCCGGGAATGGGATCTATCTTTTTGATCGTGGCCTGGATCTCTTTAAGACCGAGACCGTGTTCTTTTAAGATACCTATTCTCCATTTCATGAGTTTATCGTAATCCGGCTCATCGCGCGTGGTGCGGGTAAGCTCGGGAATGCCGCTTTCCTTGGCAAATGCTATCCATATTTCGGGGACGAGTACGCCCTCAAGGTCCAAACATACAATATTCATAACCGTTTCCCTCATCTGATTTTTTATGACCGCACCATTCTAACATATGTATCTTCAAAATAACAGAGATTTTTACAGTAAATAAAAACATATATTTATAAAATCCAAATTCATTGTGTTATCATGGATATTGTATGAACGGAGGTTACCATGGCAGGGAAAAAATATTTGTCGGACATTCATCTTGAAGATTATACGGCGCAGTACGAAACTCCTTTGGCGGATAATAGGTCAATGATATTTGAGACGGGGCGTGAAAGGGTTTCTTTAAACGGCACCTGGCAGTATGCGATAGATCAGTACGATACCTGCTT
>JAGCCY010000144.1 GCA_017651385.1 Lachnospiraceae bacterium | reverse complement strand
TGTGATTACTATACATACGAAGGCGAATATATCGATTCCTATTATCTGGGCGAGCCCATGACTTTGGGTGATACCATAGAGATCGCAAATATCGACTTAAAAGACAAGTCAAAGATCAATGCGGTATTTAAATTCACGGATCTGTATCAGCAGAATTACTGGACTCCTGTAATTCCTTGATCGGAATAATAAAAATTTAAGAAACCCGGACGGTTTTTCCGCCCGGGTTTTCTTGACTGAAAATTGGCAAGGAAGTATTATATTTGCATGAAAGAAAAAAAGTTACCGTCAATAGTTTCATATTATGTGGTTGGTGTATCGTCAATTATCTGGGCACTCGCACTTCCGTTGTACGAACTCAGACATTTTATCTACTTTGGAGTGCTTGAGATCCTTCTTTTCATCATATGCTGGCAGATCTGGCCTCTTAAGGTAAAAGTAAGCGTTAAGGTCAAGGTCAAAGAAGAAAAGCCGAAGCTTACGGGTGACAGCGATATCGATAAAATGGTCAGGGATAAAGTGCTTGCCATTCAGGAGATGAAGCGTCTTGACGAAAACATCACCGATGATAAGATATCGGCACAAATAGTGCATCTTCAGGATGTCACGGATAAGATCGTAGAATATGTGGCAGATCATCCGGGTAAGAAACATCAGGTCAGAAGATTCTTTAACTATTATCTCCCCACCACCATTAAACTTCTCGATGCATATGACCGTATGGATGATGCCGGTATTTCGGGGATCAACATCGACGGTACAAAAGGCAAGATCGAAGAGATGATGGACACCGCAGTCAGCGCTTACGACAAGCAGCTTGATTACCTTTACAAGGATGAGGCGCTTGATATCTCAACAGATATCAAAGTTATGGATAACCTTATGGAGGCCGAGGGCCTTAAGAGATAAAGATAAAAAATAAAGGAGATTGTACAATGGAAGATACCAGAAAACCCGTTTTAACCTTAGATCCTTCACAGGCACTCGGCATTGAACCCGTATTTACTCCCGGGCCCGCAGCCGCTCCCGAGATGCTTAAACCTGTTGAGAAGCCGGAGATCGAGCCTGTTGTTATCGACGAGAGCATGCTCAACGACGAAGAAAAGGCAATGGTTGAACAGTTTGCGAGCGCTATAGATATTTCAAACACCAATCAGGTTCTTATGTACGGTGCTGCAGCTCAGAAAAACATTGCGGATTTCTCGGAAGGTGCTCTTGATGCGGTCCGTACCAAAGATCTTGGTGAGATCGGTGAGACGCTTGCTAGTCTGGTAGTTGAGATAAAGAGCTGCCAGGAACCCGAGAAGAAGGGTCTTGCAGGATTATTCCAGAAAAAGAAAAATGAACTTGAAGCCATGAAGGCCAATTATTCAAAGGCTGAGACCAACGTGGACAAGATCGCTGAGGTCCTTGAAAAGCATCAGGTAATCCTTATGAAGGATGCTGCTTTATATGATGAAATGTACAGGTTGAACCTTGATTATTACAAAGAACTTACAATGTATATCATCGCCGGCAAGAAGGCACTTGAAGACGCCAAGACCGGAAAGCTTGAGGAGCTTCGTTTAAAGGCCAAGGAAAGCGGCACTCAGGAAGATGCTCAGGCATATAACGATTACAACAATCTTATCACGAGATTCGACAAGAGACTTCATGATCTTGAGCTTACCAGAATGATATCCATTCAGATGGGACCTCAGACGAGATTATTGCAGAACAATGATACACTTATGGTAGAGAAGATCCAGACTTCCCTTACCAGCACGATCCCGCTTTGGAAGAGTCAGATGATCCTTGCACTCGGTATCGAGCACGGTCGTCAGGCTACTGCAGCACAGAGCGCGGTTACGGAGATGACCAATCAGCTTCTTAAGCAGAATGCAGATAAGCTTAAGCTTGCAACTGTAGAGACGGCAAAAGAAGCAGAGCGTTCGATCGTGGATATTGAGACATTAAGGCATACCAATGAACAGCTCATCTCGACTCTCGATGAAGTTATGCAGATCCAGGCAGAGGGTGCCCAGAAGAGAAAAGAAGCCGAAGCAGAGCTTGGACGTATCGAAGGCGAACTTAAGCAGAAGCTTCTTGAGGTTAAGAGCCACTAGTTAAGGAGAAAGAATTGACAGCTTTAAAGAAAACCGGCGTAGCCGCCATGATAATGCTTGCATGCATAGTGCTTGCACTTATAATCGGTGAGAAAAGAAAAGATTCATATATAAAGACCAATGCCGCGGTTGAAGCCGCGACCGGCGAGACTCAGACAACAGTTACCGAGACCGACGAAACCGCAACGGATGACTTTATGAAGTTCACTACATGGGGCAAGATTCGTGAAGAGATCAAAGAAGGACAGGATACGGTCAAATACACGCCGGAAGAGGAAAAGCGATTAAGCTTCGGTAAGGTGGTAGGTATAATAGTCTTATTACTTATAATAGTATCGATCTTCGGTAACAGAAGGTAAAAAAAAGCATTAAAAAAGAGCTGCATCGCAGCTCTTTTTTGTATCCATATTATCTATCTTGAAGG
>JAGCCY010000013.1 GCA_017651385.1 Lachnospiraceae bacterium | reverse complement strand
TATGCGTAAACCTGTTTACCAAGACCGCCATACCGTCTTCATGATATTGATGTATCTTTGAGTTTTTGATAAGTTCTTCGAAAAGTCCGTCGGGCGCTGTCTTAAAGCTTCCCGTATTGGGGCTTACATACACTACCGAGGTGGCTTTTGCCACAGCGATATCATAAAATCCTTTTTCTTTTGATATCCTTACCGCATCCTCATCCGACGGTAAAACATCGGTAAAACAGATAAGATAAGGTGCTTCGAACCCGAAGTTTATTATGTCCTCCGGCAGTTTATTCGCGGGTACATATACTTTTGCACTGAACGTATCAAACCTGTGCTCCCACATCTTACTTCCGTCTTCAAATTTAGCAACATTTGGTTTATTTTTCATAAAAAACCTCCTTGATTTAATAAATCGATTTACTTATAGTATATAATTGATTTGTGTTTATGGAGTATGGAAAATGAAATTATTTGTTAAAGATCCCGATTTTTACAAAAAAGCCGCTCAGATAGCGATCCCGATATCACTGCAGAGCATGATCACCATAGGCGTCAACCTTGCCGACAACGTTATGGTCGGCAAACTCGGTGAAACAACTCTTTCCGCAACATCTCTTGCCAACCAGTTCGTGGGTATCTTCCAGATCTGCTGTATGGGACTTGGAATGGGTGCCAGCGTTCTTACCGCAAGATTCTGGGGTATGAAAGATATCCCTTCTCTCAAAAAGGCTTTAAGCCTTATGATCAGGCTGTGTGCATTTCTGGCTATAGTGGTCTTCACGATACCCACATTACTGTTTCCGGCAAGCATCATGAGATTGTATACCAACGAGGCTCCTGTCGTAGCGGAAGGCTTAAGGTATTTTAAATGGATATTCCCATGTTACATATTACAGGGACTGGCCTTGACCTGTACGATAGTGCTAAGGAGCGTCGGGCAGGTAAAGATACCGCTTTTCTCCTCGATCGGAGCGTTCTTTGTAAATGTGTTCTTTAACTATATTCTTATCTTCGGTAAACTCGGGCTTCCCGCAATGGGGATCGAAGGTGCCGCACTCGGAACACTTATCGCAAGAATATTTGAGTTTATATTTATCTGCGGATATCTTCTTTTCATCGATAAAAAGATCTCTTACAGAGTTTCCGATATATTCATAAAATGCGGAGACCTGCTTAAAACCTACATCTCGATCTCAATGCCCGTTTTTGTGTCCGATACCTTACTTGCACTCGGTAACTCTGCGGTAGCAATGGTCATGGGCAGGATCGGCCAGAATTTTGTATCCGCCAACGCGATCACGGTCGTAACACAGCAGTTGAGCACAGTACTTATACAGGGTATCTGTCATGCAAGCTGCATAGTTACCGGCCATACACTGGGTGAAGGCTATAAAGAAAAAGCTCAGGACGAAGCCTGGACTTTTTTGGGCCTTTCAATGGTGATCGGTCTTGTCGGTTCCGTTATAATACTTATCATCAGTACGCCGATAATCAATTTCTACAATATTACCGATGAGACAAAGGCCATTGCGCATGAGCTTATGAACTCGATAGCCTTGATCGTCGTATTCCAGTCGATGAACAGTATCCTTACAAAAGGTGTATTAAGAGGCGGCGGAGACACAAAGTTCTTAATGGCCGCGGATATACTGTTTCTCTGGGTATTATCGATACCGCTCGGAGCGCTTGCAGGTCTTATCTGGCACCTTGATGCTTTCTGGATCTACTTCTTCTTAAAGATCGATCAGATAGTCAAATCCGTCTGGTGTATCTTCCGTTTAAGAAGCGGAAAATGGATAAAGGTGATCAAATAGATCCGATAATTACTAACCCGCGGAGCGATCCGCGGGTTTTTATCTGTATTCTGTGGTCGCATGCCGTTTCCGGCTCAGCGGTCATCTTTTATTTCGTAAATACGAATACATTCCATGAAAGCGGTTTTACATGCGTCTTAAATTCTCCGTTTTCAACCGTTCCGTCTGTGATCTTTACAGGAACGATGACATTGGGATCTTCAAAGCTGTTCTTAAGCTCCATATCGTTGTTTTGGATCACGATGTGCTTATCGAACTTATAACCTTCAAAGCCTTTGATATCCAATGTAAGCGGATACTCGTTCTCTTCGCTTCTGTTTATCGCAAAGATCGCAAGTCTTTCGTTTTCTTTGTCCCATGCGCTTGCGGAATCAATAAAGTTAAGTCCTTCTTTTCCGGTATACTGAGATGTATCGTCGATCGCATATCCCGGAAGGTCGAAGGTCTCGGAATCAACATCCGTCTGCATGGATATACCTTTCGCATATTCCATAAGTTCCGAGAATGCATAATGTGAAGCCGACTTCCATACATGGTCGTGATTGGATGCACAGAGTGCCGAAAGACCGCCGGTCATACATCCGATCTTAACTCTGTCCGCATGACGAAGAAGAGCAAGCTGTATGGACACCATACCAAGCATATGGAGCATATCCCCGCCCGGGAACTCTCTGTCGTTCATGTTGTCGGGATCGTGAAGGATGTACCTTCTTTCGGGATCAAACTTATAATGAGCCGCTGCCATATTGTGATAGCCGTAACCGGGATGTAAGGGGCTGTTCGGCCTTATCATCGCACCGTACTCGTCAAAAGAAAGCATTATCTTCTTGGGCGATCTGCACTTTGCTCCCACAAGGTCACACATTGCTATCTCGGTATTGATGTAATCTTCATAATATTCGGCGCCTCCCAAAAATGCCTTTAAGTCACCGGGAGGTGCGCTGTGATAATGATGCATGGAAAGATAATCAACAGTCTCGTAACACTGCTCAAGGACCGTTTCCTCCCATGTCGGATAATGATCCATAAAGAGTGCGGACGAAGCGCATACACCCGTTTCAATGGATGCGTCGATCCACTTCATTGCCTTTGAGACTTCATTGCACATAACGCCGTAGCCTCTGGGATCCTTATCCCACGAGCCAAGCTGCCAGGGTCCGTCCATCTCATTGCCAAGATACCAAGTCTTTACTTTGTAAGGGTTCTCATGACCGTTCTTCTTACGAAGATCCGACCAGTAAGTGCCGCCCTCGTGATTGGTATACTCAACTATATCCATGGCATCCTGCATGGTGCCGGTGCCTAAATTGACCGTATACATTGGCTCTGTGTTAACCTTCTCCGCCCACTGAAGATATTCATCATGTCCCACATCATTTGGTATGTACTGATACCATGCGGGATCAAGGTGTACCTTTCTTTGATCCTTTGGCCCTATCGAATCCTTCCACTGCCAGGCGGATACAAAATTTCCTCCGGGCAGTCTCACAGCGGGCATAGCCGTGTCCTTAAGTGCGTTG
This sequence comes from Lachnospiraceae bacterium, assembly GCA_017651385.1. GTDB lineage: Bacteria > Bacillota > Clostridia > Lachnospirales > Lachnospiraceae > UBA1258. Next base: position 804 of record JAGCCY010000013.1, on the reverse strand, counting down.
ATGAAATCCGTACGGAATCCCTGCTCATCCGCAGTGGGATGTTTGGGATTGTACATAGTACCGTTTACCATAGTCCCGATAGGCTCCAAAAATGTACTGAAAAGCCTTGGTGATATCTCCCCTATCTTAAAAGAGGGGTGAACGGTGATCTTTGCGTTTTTTGCCATTGTAACCTCCTTTTACCATATTCCCCAATATAAATGGCTCTATATCAATTGGTGTAACGTTTTACAAATATGATATTAGCATTTGACATTTGTTAATTCTTCTCTTAAAATGCTAAAAAATTACTTAAATAATGCCAAAGTGTCAAACATGGAAAAGAAATCGACAAAAATATAAAATTAATATTGACAAGCATCTGTTATATGTGTATATATAACATATAAACAGTTTATAAACACTTTGACAAAAAAGGAGAATCGGTATGTATCCGTTAAGAACTTTGATCATTTTCATCTTGATACTTGCAATCTACTTCGGTCTTTTTGCGGTAGTTGCAAAATCCGCACGCGAAGCGGGAAAAAAAGCCGGATTTTACTTCCTGGCCCTTGTACCTATGGCCTGCTCGTTTGTGCTTCAGGTGATCGTAGCCATAGTAGTTGAAGTCGGTGCGATAGTTAATCTTATGGCAAGCGGCATTTCCTCACCGGACGGTCTTACAAACTCTGTTATGGAGCTTGCGACCGACAGCAGCTTTTTATTAAAGATCACCGTAATAGTCCATATCTGCCAGGTGATCCTCGGTATAATCTTCTATTTAACGGTATTCAAGGTTAAACCCGTTAATCCTGCAAAACATTT
>JAGCCY010000143.1 GCA_017651385.1 Lachnospiraceae bacterium | reverse complement strand
TCCTCTTCTCCTGTATATCCCTCCGCGAAACTGTGAAAGCGCATCCAGCCTTTCCTGTTCTTCCGCAGCGGTGGTAAATGCTGCCTCTTCATCCGACTCTTCGTGGTTCGGTACCTCTTCCTGGATCTTACTTATACGTTCGATCAATAATTCAACTTCACTCTTCTTCTGCCCCGTGCTGTCGATCTCGGGTACATCCACGATGTCTTCAAGCTTATCCGAATATGAATGTGAAAGATAAAGTGAAAGCTTTGCACATGCGGGACCGATAAGTTCGTAAAGAACACTTGACGCAAGTATTATGGTCTCAAGCGAACTTCCCATGTCTCCGCCGAGAGTTCTTGCTCCGAGGGCTGCAAGACCTATCGCTACACCTGCCTGCGGGATAAGGGCAAGACCTAAATAATTTCTTACAAGTTTATCTTTTCCGGTTATCAGACAGCCAAAGAACGCTCCGCCGTATTTTCCCAATATCCTTACCACAAAATACGATACACCGACAACCATTAACGGTACCGTTCCGACTGTCCCGCTTGTGGAGACAAGGGCCTTTAAATTAAAGGAAATACCGGATCGCACAAAGAATAGCAACAGGATAGGCGGGCTGAAATAGTTAAGCTGTTTAAACAGCTTATCGTCTCCCGTCGCATTTATGTAAACCGTTCCTATGGACATACAGCCCAGTAACGGTGAAATGTCAAGAAGCGCACATATACCGCAAAAAACGAAAATAATGGCGATCGCTATGATCAACCGGTTGTCGTTTGACCTCTTTTCCTGGATCATAAGCTTCATAAAGAAACCCAGTAAGACACCCAAAGCGAAAACGCCAAGGTTCTCCAAGACCGGCTTTACGATCGAAGATGCCTCAAATGCTCTTCCGGTCGTGGATGCAACTGCAAGCGAGATCGCTATGCTGTATGCCACAAGTGCAACGATATTATCCAAAGCCACAACCTGCAAAAGCGTATTCACAAAATCGCCTTTTGCTCCGGTCTGCCTAATGGTCATCATTGTGGATGCCGGTGCGGTAGCTGCCGCAAGAGCGGATAATACGATCGAAAACTGGAAATTTAAATGAAGCACATAGAATGTCAGCAAAAAGATCAAAAACGAAGCCAGGACCGCCTCAAATAACGTTATGGCTATAACTTTGAGCCCGCTTTTTTTAAGCTCCGAAATTTTAAAAAATTCACCTGTACTGAATGCAATAAAAGCAAGCGCGATATCCTGAAGGAAATCCATCCCTTTAACTACGTGTGTCGGAATCGCATTCAAACAGAACGGGCCTATCAAGATACCCGCAAGAATATAAGCTGTTACATTAGGCAGTCTTAACAACTTGGTAATCCTGGTCATTAAAAAGCCTGCCAACAGCATTGCAGCTATTGATATGATGATTGCGGCCGCAGGCGTAACCCCATTAAGCCAATCCGCAAAATACATTTATAATTCCTCCCCTTTAGAAATACCTCTTTCGCAATGATACCACTCATCGGTGCGCTCGTCGTAATAATACCCGACTTCATATCTGTCCCATAAATTCAAATGCACCTGCGCAGATTGCGCAGGTGCAAATAAAATTTGTACTTAGTCCCTTGATTATAACTGAGGGCCTGCTGCAACAAGAGCCTTGCCGGCTTCGTTGGTCTCATACTTCTTGAAGTTCTTGTTGAATCTTGCTGCAAGATCCTTTGCCTTTGCATCCCATTCGGAAGCATCTGCATAGGTATCTCTGGGATCAAGAATCTTTGTATCAACACCGGGAAGTTCTGTGGGAACTTCGAAGTTGAAGTAAGGAATCTTCTTTGTGGGAGCACTCTTGATAGCACCGTTTAAGATAGCATCGATGATACCACGGGTATCCTTAATCGTGATTCTCTTGCCTGTGCCGTTCCAGCCTGTGTTAACAAGGTAAGCCTTAGCACCGGACTTCTCCATCTTCTTTACAAGTTCTTCTGCATACTTGGTAGGATGTAACTCAAGGAATGCCTGACCGAAGCAAGCTGAGAATGTAGGTGTGGGCTCGGTAATACCACGCTCTGTACCTGCAAGCTTAGCTGTGAAACCTGAAAGGAAGTAGTACTGTGTCTGTTCGGGTGTAAGGATCGAAACAGGAGGAAGTACTCCGAATGCATCAGCCGAAAGGAAGATTACGTTATCGGCTGCGGGACCTGAAGAGATCTTGTTTACATTCTTAGCGATCTTCTCGATATGCTCGATAGGATAAGATACACGAGTGTTCTCGGTAACGGACTTATCAGCGAAATCGATCTTACCTTCGGCATCTACGGTTACGTTCTCAAGAAGAGCATCTCTCTTGATTGCGTTGTAGATATCGGGCTCGGACTCTGTATCAAGACCGATAACCTTAGCATAGCATCCGCCCTCTAAGTTGAATACGCCGTTGTCGTCCCAGCCGTGCTCATCATCACCGATAAGAAGTCTCTTGGGATCTGTTGAAAGAGTTGTCTTACCTGTTCCGGAAAGACCGAAGAAGATTGCTGTGTGCTTACCGTCCATATCGGTGTTGGCTGAGCAGTGCATGGAAGCCATGCCGCCAAGGGGAAGGAAGTAGTTCTGCATTGAGAACATACCTTTCTTCATCTCACCGCCGTACCAGGTATTGAGAATAACCTGCTCACGGGAAGAAACGTTAAACAATACGGCTGTTTCGGAGTTAAGACCTAACTCCTTATAGTTCGTAACCTTAGCCTTGGAAGCTGTGTAAACAATGAAGTTGGGCTCGAAGTTTGCTTCTTCTTCAGCAGTGGGCTTAATGAACATGTTTGTTACGAAGTGTGCCTGCCAAGCTACCTCCATGATGAAACGAACTGCCATA
>JAGCCY010000142.1 GCA_017651385.1 Lachnospiraceae bacterium | reverse complement strand
CAGGAAAATGAAAAATACCGGCAACATCGACAATGTCGACATTGCAAACATTGCACCGTAATCTGTTGTACTGGTAGCATCGGCAAAAAGCTTGACCGCTATCGAGACCGTATATGATTCCGGCTTGCTTAAGTATAACATAGGTCCCATATAATCGTCCCATTTCCAGTAAAACTGGATGATGATCGTGGATATTATCGAGGGTTTTAAAAGAGGAAAGACCACTCTTGTAAAGACCGAGTACTTACTGCAGCCGTCGATTATGGCCGCCTCATCAAGTTCCCGCGGTATACCCTGCATAAACTGCATCATCATATAGGTAAAGAACGCCGCCCCGAAAAAGTGCGGAACTATAAGCGGTAAGGGAGTTCCGACCCAACCGATACGATTGTATATAAGATACTGCGGTATCATTACAACCTGCCCGGGGAGAAGCATTGTGCCTATCATGAGGGTAAACCAGAACTTTCTGCCCTTGAAATTGATCCTTGAAAGAGCATACGCGATAACAGAAGAACTGATCACCGTTCCGAACGTTGCTATCGATGTAATGATGAGTGAATTTTTAAAATATGTGGTAAATGTTACATGTCCGAAACCTTTCCATCCTCTTTGGAAATTGTCCCATCTCCAGGCAGGAGGGATAAGGCTTAGCGAACCGCTCAATATTTCGCCGTTGTTTTTTAGTGAGCCCGATATCATCCATAAAACCGGATATATCATTGCAAATCCGAGTGCAAGGATAAAGGCGTGATAAAGGACTTTTCCGATAATTCGTTTGATCTTCATTTTCTTTATCCTATCCTTCCGCTTCGTTAAATACCCAGTGTTTCGAAGTCTTAAATACGATTGCCGTGATCACGCTCATTATTACGAGCATTACCCAGCTCATTGCACTGGCATAGCCCATGTTACGGTTATTGATACCCTGTTTATATACATAGAGCGCATAATACATTGTCGCATCGTTGGGCCCGCCCTTTGTGATCACGAAAGCCTGGGTAAATACCATGAAACTTGATATAAGCTGCATGATAAGGTTAAAAAGAATAATTGGCGATAAGCATGGCATCGTGATCTTAAAAAAGCTCTGCCAGCCGTTTGCACCGTCTATTTTGGCGGCTTCGTAATAACTTGTGGGGATTTCCTTGAGCCCTGCTGCAAATATGAGCATTGAAGATCCGAACTGCCATACCGTCATAAGAACGATAGGCCATTTTGCGGTAGTCATTCCGCCGAACCAGTTGGGTCCGTTTATTCCTAATCTAGCAAGATTTAAATTGATAAGACCTTTTCTTGCAAAGAGTTCTTTCCAAACCAAAGCAACTGCCACGCTTCCACCTATAAGTGACGGAAGATAGTACCAAGATCTGTAAAATCCCACAAGCTTGCTGGGTCTGGTAAGTAGGAATGCGATAAACAACGCAAATGCAAGCTTACAGGGGACCGAAATGATAACATACTGAAGTGTCACTTTTATGGAATTTAAAAATCTTTCGTCTTTAAAAAGATCTGCGTAATTTTGTATTCCTATAAAGTGTTCTTTTTCTATAAGATTGTAATCCGTGCATGAATAGTAAAGAGAACTGAGCATCGGGATTAATGTAAAGACAAGAAAACCCAGTATAAACGGAGACGCAAAAATATATCCGACGGTATTATTGTTGTATATGAATCTGTTCCACGCCGTGCGTTCACTCTTTATGACCGTTTTTTCGATATTTGCTGACTTGCTCATGGTAACCTCATTAAAAAGAAAGAATAACCTTTTCAAAAAATAAGCCTTCGGTAAGGAAGGCGGTTTCCTTTGGGTGCCCCGCCGCGAATACGGCGGGGACCGATCTTTGATCTAACAAAGGAGGTATGATTTAGAACTGTGATGCCGCGAAATCATATATAGCCTGAGAAGCCTCATCAGCCGTCATTTCGCCGTAGATAACCTTTTCAAGATAGTAATTGTACTGTTCCTTGATCGCATCCGTACAAGCAGGGCTTGCGGGGTTGACCGTCTCACCGCCTGTATCAAAAGCGCCTACTACATCAACATATTCGTAAACCGCCTTTTCAACATCTGTAAGATCGTCTGCAAGAGCTTCACGAACAGCTGTGAATGTAGGGATACCACGTTCTGCAAGAAGGATCTTGTTGGCATCAACGTTGCTCTGGAAGAACTCGATGAACTTAGCTGCTTCTTCGGGATGCTCGGAATCCTGAGATACACAGAGCATCTGCGAGGACTGGATCGATACGCCTGCAGGGCCGTCAGCTTTCTTTCTCGGAGGGTTGATGAGTTTAAGCTCTCTTCCTGCCGCATTGCAAAGTGATACGAACTGGTTGGATGCTACCCATGTCATTGCTGCTTCACCGGATACCACAAAGTCATTTTCAATATCCGAGATCTCGTTGCATGCACCGGGATCGGGATATGCGCCTGCTTTTACGAGGTCTGAACGCATCTGGATATAATCGCTCAACATTTTGGGATCGTCAAAACCAAGACCGTCATTTGTCTTTGTAAAGAAACCGATGCCGAAGCCTTCCTGATTGACGCCCATTGAAGCGCCTGCCTGCCAGTCATCAAACTTCGATGAACCATAGATACCAAGCTTTTCATGGATCGTTAAGCATGCCTGCTTGTAATCTTCCCATGTCCAGTTTTCGGTGGGTTCAGCTACGCCCGCATCTGCAAAAAGCTGAGGATCGTATGCGATACCGTATGTGTTGACGCCGCTGCAAAGACCTACCTGATTTCCGTTTTCATCTGCCGCAATACGTAAGAATGCGTCTGTTGTACCGGAAACATCTATGGTACCGTCTGCAATGAAATCATTGAGGCAATAGATCTTTGACTGGTATGTGGGGAAGTTGCTTCCGAGCTGGAAGATATCCCATACTTCGTTGGAAGCTACCAAAGTAGTGAGCTTATTGAAGTATCCGTCAAAATCCATGGGCTCATACTCGATGTTGATGTTGGGATGTAATGACTCATACAGTTCGATAACCGCGATCGTTCTGTCATGTCTTGTCTGTGAACCCCACCATGCCATGTGTAACGTAATAGGTTCTGCTTCAGCTTCGGGCTCAACCGATGCTTCAACAGATGTGCTTGCTTCTGTCGAAACAGATGCCGGTGCGGTTTCGCTTACGGATGCAGGTTCTTCACCGCATGCTGCGAGACTTAACACCATTGCCAATGTAGCGATAATAGCTACCGGTTTTCTCAATTTCATAATTCGTCTCCCTTCTTGAAAATTGATGACTTGAGTTTATACCCACGATATTTGTCAGTCAATATTTTACGAAAAAGAAGCAAACAGAGGCTATAAATTTACTGTTTTCGAATTATTTTTACTAAATTGTCATGCTCATAATACAACTTTTGTAAAAAATATATTGCATTGGCGGATTTTTATAACTTTATTTACTTTTTGATGTGTGACTCATTTTTCATACAGGAATCTTTCGGGTAAATCTACCGAAAAAACCTTCGAAAGCTTTTTAAAGTCTTCAGGCTCAACAGTCTGCTTCTTTCCCATTCCCATCGATAAAACTTTTACAAGTATTTCCGCAGCCTTTTCAGCTGTATGCATAAGTCCGAAGGTAAGATCGAAATCAAAACCTGCGGCAAAAGTCCCGTGATGCGCCCAGATCGCAAGATCGTATTTTTTCATGAGCTCGCATGTTTTTACCGCTATCTCATATCCTCCGGGAACCATCCAGGGAACGACGCCTACACCGTCAGGGAAAACAACCGGACACTCTGTTGCCATTTCCCACAATTCTCTTGTAAACACTTCATCTTCAAGCGGCAGCACAAAAGTAAGAGCGATCAGGTTTGTTGTATGGGCATGATAAATAACACGATATTTATCGTTTATCGCTTTTTTGACTTCATGATTCATAAGATGGGTCGGAAGTTCGGAGGTAGGTCTTCCGCCGTTTACAAGCCCCCATACGATCCTGTATCTTTTACCCGTATCATCGATCTCAATGATCGAAAGCGTATCCTCCGGATCCTCTTTAACATTTTTGAAAAACTTACCGCTTCCGGTCACAAGAAAAAATTCGCCTTTAAGTCCGGGCACATAAGTCCCCGCATCCCGCCATTCGCCTTCTTTAAGATTTTCTTTTACGGCGGACACATCATCCGGTTTGATCCTGTATGATAAGTTTCCGCCGTTTCTTTCGTGCCATCCCAATATCCATCCGTCATCGGCCGTCTTTATAAATTTTTTTACAAATTCCGCTTCCGTTACTCTCATCTTTATCTCCTCTTTAACAACTCTTCTTTCTCATAATTGGCAATTCTGTCATAGTATTCCGTATCTGTCGGAACATTTTCCCGTATAAGGTATTCTTCCCATATATCGGAAAACGGGAAAGTCTTCATAGCCTCCTGCATTACCATAAGTTTTGTGAAATTACCCTCGTCCTGAAGCTTTTTAAGGTCTCCGTTAGGTAAGGTCAGTGCATACAAAAGAGCCTTTTGCCATGACCTGAAGCCCGTAACCCATGAGGATATCCTGTTGATGCTTGCGTCAAAATAATCAAGTGCCATGTATACCCTTGACAGGCCTCCTGAACACACTATCTCCTTGGCCATTTCTTTTGTCTCGTCGTCGAACAGAACAACATGATCGGAATCCCAGCGTACCGGTCTTGTGATATGAAGCGCTATCTCGGGATAATAGGCAAGCAATGCCGAGATCTTATCCGATACGACCTCCGTCGGATGGTAATGTCCGTTATCCATGAGCGGCATGCAGCCTTCATGAGTCGCAGCAAAGCTTAATGTAAATTCGGCGGATCCGACCGTATACGATTCGACTCCTATTCCGAAAACCTTTGATTCCACACAAGGTTTAACAAGCTTTTTATCGTATGGCTTTGAAAGTATCTGCTCAAGAGAATCCTTATAACGTTTTCTCGGTCCCAGCCTGTCTGCGGGTATATCTTTAAGACCGTCTCCTATCCATATGTTCATTACGCACGGTACACCCGTTTCTTTTGCAAAATATTCCGATATCCTTAAGCACGCTATTCCGTGATCTATCCAAAACCGCCTTATCTCTTCATCGGGACTTGAAAGGGTTAATCCGTCCTTTACTTTCGGGTGGGAAAAAAAAGTAGGGTTAAAATCTATTCCTGCGTTGTGCTTCTTTGCAAACTCAACCCATTTTTTAAAATGTTTGGGCTCGATCGCATCACGGTCGGCAAACTCTCCGTTTTCAAAGATCGCGTAGCTTGCATGAACATTCAATTTCTTTTTGCCCGGAGTCAGTTCGATCACTTTCCCCATATCTTTAAACAGTTCCTCGAAATTACGCGCCTTTCCGGGATAATTGCCCGTAGTCTGTATGCCGCCCGTCAAAGGACCTCTTTGGTCGAATCCGGTCACATCATCACCCTGCCAGCAATGAAGCGAAACCGGTAAAGTCTTTAATATCTCCATCGCCGCATCGGTATCGACACCTATCTCTCCGTATCTGTTTTTTGCCTCTTCATATCTGCTCATTTCTGATCCTCCTTTTTCTTCGGAATATATGTTTTTACGCCAAATGATTCTTTTATGCATTTTCTTGCGTTAAGCAGATCCTCAAACACTCCGTCTCCTATCATCTGGACCGCTATATTACCGACAGCCGTTGCTTCCGCCGGACCGGCTGTGACCGTCATGTTTAAAGTATCCGCAACCATTTGGTTTAACAGCTCTGCCTTCGAACCGCCGCCCACTATATGGAGTGTGTCATATTTCTTTTGGGTCCTTCCTTCGATCTCCATGGCTGTTTTTAAATATCCTTTTGCAAGACTTTGATATATGACACGCACAAAGCCACCTATGCTCTTTGGAATTTTCATGCCCTTCTCCATGCAGGCCTTTCTTATCTCTTCAGCCATTGACACGGGTGCAAGAAATCGGGGATCCGTCACATCTACCGTCGAATCAATATCAGCTTTTTCCGCAAGATCCGATATGACCGTAAAAGAAGCCGCCCCGCACATTTCTTCTTTGACCGAATTGACCATCCACATACCCATGATGTTTTTCAAAAACCTGAACCTGTAGTCCATCCCGCCTTCGTTTGTAAGATTTAAAAGCCTGCTCTCTTCCGACAGATCCGCCTTAACAATTTCCGTTCCCATAAGCGACCATGTACCCGAACTTATATAAAGACTGTCATCAAGTGACGGGACCGCTATAACGGCAGATGCGGTATCATGACTTGCGGTGATCGTTACCTCACAGTCGTATCCGACCTCCTTTTTGATCTCCTCTCTAAGCATCCCAAGCTTTTCGGAAGGCTTTCGGACCGGCATAAAGATATCTTCCGGGATACCTAACATCCTTATAAGCTCCTTATCCCAGTCCTTTGAAGCTGGACTTAAAAGCTGTGTTGTGGATGCATTTGTATACTCACTTGCCTTTTCTCCCGTAAGCATGAAATTAAAATAATCAGGTAAAAGAAGCATGGTCTTTGCTTCTTTTAACCTCTTTTCATCAGACTCTTCTTCCGCCATGAGCTGATATATCGTATTAAAAGGCTGTTTCTGTATACCCGTACGGGAATACAGCTCCTCTTCTGAAATGATCTTATAAACCCGCTCATCCATGCCTTTTGTACGGTTATCCCTGTATGCATAGGTATCCCCGATCGGATCGTCGTTTTTATCAAGAAGCACATAATCCACCGCCCAGGTATCTATGGCCACACTTTTGGGAACCTTATTAAGACTCTTACACATTTTCATGCCTGTAAGTATCTCTTTGAACAATCTTTTTGTATCCCAGACAAGTTTTCCGTGCTTTGCCACGATACCGTTTTTAAAGCGGTATATTTCTTCGGTCTTAAATATTCCGTTTTCGATATACCCAAGAACATGCCGGCCGCTTGAAGCTCCAATATCTATCGCAAGATAATAGTCCATGTTTTCTCCTTTCTGCTTTTGCCAACTTGTTTTGCATATTCATATACTGTATGCTACATTGTATTTACACAAAAATTTAGGTCGTGTCTTTACATTATCAGGACCTTATTTGCACAGGAGACATTATGCGCTTTGAACTTATCGAAAGATTAAGAATCGTAACGGAAGAAGAAAAGAAAATATTAAACGGATCCGATACCATCGATACCGGGCTTTATACAAAAGCACTAAAAGAGGATTTTAAGATCGATTGCGATATGCTCCTTGAAAAGGGAAAACTTATAGACATAAGGCCTCACACCCGCTTTGTGCATTTCCCGGAGCACACCCACAACTATATAGAAATGAT
>JAGCCY010000141.1 GCA_017651385.1 Lachnospiraceae bacterium | reverse complement strand
GGTAATGCCCCCTATGCGTGTGCCGGATGACGTCTCTGTCACGCCTTCATTGTCGGGTCTTCGGTGTTATGTCCTTTCCTGTATCTTCCGACTAAAATCCCATCATCTACAAACTTATCCATTTCTGATACCCATACGGGGAATTCGCCTGTAGAAACGGCGGTCTGGCCGTTTAACATTCCTGTGTGGAATGACAGATGGCGATACTGTCTTAAAACAAGTTCCATTCTGGTACAAATGCAATTTTCCGGTTTTTCATATAACATATCATCTGTAAGCGAGTCCAGATAGGACAAGGTCTTTTTCTCTATTTCATCCAGATATTTTAAAAGGTCTTCGTCGGATAATACAACATCTGTCGGATTATCCGGATTATCCATTCCATCCCGGTGGAAGGAAGGTTCTTCATATACAAAAGGATTTATAAACCACTTATCCGCGGAATGAAGGGCATGATAGGCCCATCTCCAGCAAGGTGCGCCTACACAGAGCGCATCCCTGTCATAAGTCAGTATCGATGTACGGATATTTCTGAAATTAGGCTGTACGGTTTCCTTAATGATCATACATAATTCATTCATATGTAATACCTCCTTGTTTTTTTACGGCTATATGCGTATAATAACGCTAAGGCATGTATCTGTAAAATTGAAATAAGTGATGAAAACGTTCAAATTTATTGAATGATGTGACAAGGAGACGGATCCAATGTCACATCCTGAATCATTGGACAAACCGGTAAGAATATGACAATAACACAATTAAGTACATTTATAAAAATAGCAGAGCTAGGCAGCTTCTCCGCAGCGGCAAACGATCTTGGTTACGCGCAGTCAACGGTAACCATGCAGATAAAGCAGCTCGAGGATGAGCTTGACTGCCGGCTTTTTGACAGGCTTGGAAAGACGATAGTCCTTACTCCGCAGGGAGAGCGCCTTATATCTTACGCTGAAAAGATGCTTCAGCTTGAGCGGGAGATCCGTCTCGAGGTATCTGACGGGGAAGAGCCGGCGGGAGTCCTTAAAATGGGCGTTTCAGAATCTCTTTGTTATAACCGCGTACCCGAAGTTCTGATGGAGTATAAAAAGGCGGTTCCGGGGATCGAGATCAGGCTTACGTTCATCTCGCATGAGACATTTCCGGATATGCTTCAGAAAGGTGAACTGGACCTGGTTTATACATTAAATCCTTATATCGAAGATGACAGGCTTACCATGTTATATAAAAAGCCTGAATCTCTCGGTTTTTATGTGTCGCCCGATCATCCGCTCTTAGGGAAAAAGATAAAAGAAAAGGATCTGTCGGATCAACCCCTTTTACTTACGGGGCATAACTGCAGCTTCAGACATATGCTTTTAACGGATCTTGAAAAATGCGCGGTCGATCCTGATATACTTCTTGAGACGAGCAGTAAGGAAGTCTTAAAGCAATTTGCTTCAAACGGCCTCGGGATCACATTTATTCCCGATATGACTGCGAAAAGGGAAGTGGAAAAGGGAAGTCTCAAAAAGCTTGACTGGAAGGGTAATCCGTTTCCGGTCTATTCGCAGATATTCGTTCATAAAGATAAGCATATAAGCAAGGCCATCAGCACACTTGCCGACATTATAAGAGCGTGACGGAGGACGGGTGAGATAAATGTTTACGGATATTGCAAAAAGTAAAGACTGGAAGAAAATAACGCCTATTTCCAAGGGCTGGTCAAGTGATAAAAAATATCTGATCGAAACGACCGAAGGCGAATTACAGCTTCTCAGAATAACAGACATAGAGGCATACGAAGCTAAAAAGAAAGAATATGAAATCATCACAAAATATTCTCAGCTTGGTATCAATATGTCCATGCCGATAGAATTCGGGACATGTGATGAAGGAAAGAATTTATATATGCTGCTCAGCTGGATAGAAGGCCGTGATCTGGAGGAAGTACTGCCAAAGCTGCCGGAACAGGAGCAGTATAAGCTTGGCCGTCAGGCGGGAACGATCCTCAGGAAGATCCATTCGATACCGCTTGACCCGGCAGATATTCCCATTACGACTAAGCGGGAGAAAAAGCTGACACAGCTGGGGCGATATGAAGCATCGGATGTGAGGATATCGGGTGATGAGGCAGCTATCGCTTATGTAAAAGAAAATATCGATTCTATTTGGAATAAAACACCGGTGTATATGCATGGAGATTTCCATCCCGGAAACCTGATCTATATGAAGGACGGCTCTATAGGCGTGATCGATTTCAACAGATGGGAAGTGGGAGATCCGTATGAGGAGTTTTACAAGCTTGAAAGCTTTGGTACAGAGATAAGTGTTCCGTATTGCATAGGGCAGATCGATTCTTATTTTAATGACGATGTGCCAAAGGACTTCTGGAAAGCGAATGCTGTATATGTAGCACAGGCATCGCTGTTTTCCATTAAATGGGCCGAGAAGTTTGGACAGGCCGAAATTGACGGAATGGTAAGAAGAGCAAGAGCATCATTTAAGAATTATGATAATTTCAATTTATCTGTGCCGAAGTGGTATTCGGGCATGAACCCCTAACCCTGTCCCAAGGGATCATTGCGCTTGACAACCCGGAAAAATTATCGCTATCTATGATAGCTATCAATGATTACTTTATGCGTTTAAAGGAAGGGTAAAAGCTTCTTTGGAGGTGAATTCCCGACATTAAAGCATCCCGGTAAAAGGGTGTTTTTTTATATAATATTGAACAAATGACATTTTTAAAATAAATTAATATTGTACAAATGACATTTAAGAGAAATGAAGAGCGTGGAGAGACAGATGCTCCTGATGATCCTGAGATATGTGATCATCGGCAGTTGATCAAACGCGGGGGCATAAGGAGAAAAATGGACAAAGAAAAAAAGCACAAAATAAGTTATACCATCATCCTCACACTGGGTTGTCTTGCTGTATTGGTATTTATCATCATCAAGATCTACAATAATCGTAAGATCGACAGTCTTGACGGCTTTTGGACCTCCAGGGGCGATGAGCATTACGTGGCATATGTTCACGGCGATATTATTGATATTTTTTACTATGAGGATCGTGAAGAAACAGAGCTTTCAAATTACAATTCCTTATATTGGTACTGCGGTCACTTTACTCCGCCGGCTCCGGGATTTAACCGATATGACTGGCAGCTTGAATGGGATTATGACAGAAGCCGTTTACCGTCCACATGGTGGCGTTCCGAAGATTCCGCACACATAGGTGCAGATCCGGCTTATTATGAAGCATATATCGATATGAGCTATAAGGACGGAAAATTGTTCAGAAAATACCGGAATGGTTCCACCGCTTTTTACAAAAGCAAACGAGAGTACCCCGAGATCCTTGAGAAAGTCGCACAGATGGATGCGGCAAAAGAGATGGTTGACAACGGGCTTCCTGTAGAGATCTTATCAGTTAAGGCTTTCCCAAAATCTCCCAAGATTGAAGAAAGGGTATTGGAAACTCTTATATTTGCGGAAGTTTATAACCCCAACCCCTATAGGATCAGAGATGTCGGGATTGCTTTTTATGACGAAAAGATCGATCTTCGTGAAGCAGACGTGGAAGATTTTGGCGGATTTCTATATGAGGAAGCAAGAACGGTTTTAGTGAACTGGCAGATATGGAGCAATGATCCGGACACGAGATACAAGGATGTGATCTTTAATGAATATGCGGTTTATTTACCCGATCAGGAAAATCTGACGGTCCTTGAAAAGTCGGTTAAAGAAGTCAACCCGGACGGCGAAGGAAACGTTGAATCCGTGGATGTGGATATCCATGTTGATGATACTCACAGCTATGTAAAAGATGATGGCACGATCGTATATCACCGTCCCAAGATGTCTGCGGTTTTTTACCTTGACGGGGAGATTGTGGGCGGAGGATACTGTTACTTCGATCTTACCGATAACGATATGACGGTAAACGTTCCTGTTTTAACGGTCGTCACCGATTATGATGACCTTGAGGTGTATGTATACTAGGGGCCAGGGATAGAGGTTCATTTTACACAGGAGAAATATAATATGCATTTTGTGGATGCAAAAGGGTTAATCACAGGACGTGGCGGATATTATGGAATGAATATATACAGGGGATGTTCCCATGGCTGTATTTATTGCGACAGCCGCAGCCGGTGTTATCAGTTTACGCATCCTTTTGAAGATATAGAAGTTAAGCAGAATGCCCCGGAACTCTTAGAGTCTGCGCTTCGCTCAAAAAGAAAGAAATGTATGATCGGAACCGGTTCAATGTCGGATCCGTATATGCATTGCGAAGAAGAATTGCGGCTTACAAGGAAATGCCTGGAGATCATACACCGATATGGTTTCGGAGTCACGATCCAGACAAAATCTGATCGTATCCTTCGGGATATAGATCTGCTGGATGAGATAAACCGCTCCGCAAAATGTGTGGTGCAGATCACGCTCACGACATGGGATGATGAGTTGTGCAAAATACTGGAACCGAATGTCTGCAATACAAAGCGGCGGATAGAAGTACTTGAAGAAATGCAGGGAAGGGGGATTCCTACTGTAGTCTGGCTTACTCCGATCCTGCCATTCATCAATGATACGGAAGAAAACATTGCATCTATACTGAATGAGTGCGCCCGGGTCGGCGTAAAAGGCATTATAAATTTTGGCATGGGGCTGACGCTCAGGGAAGGTGACCGGGAATATTATTAT
>JAGCCY010000140.1 GCA_017651385.1 Lachnospiraceae bacterium | reverse complement strand
GTTTAAGAAGCTGATCGACAGTAATATCACAGGGTTCATTATCGTAATATGCCGTAAATCCGGGCAGCAGTTCCGACACCGTGTCGTCTTTTGAAAGCATCTCTTCGGCGATCAGTTTCTGTACCGCAAGTCCCGTAAATGCCTTGGTCATCGATCCGATCTGATATAAGCCTGCGTCTCCGTAAACTTCGGTCTTATCTCCGTCCACGACGGCTACGCTCACTGCGCTGCATTTGGTCTTTGACTTAAACTCTTCTATCTGATCCGTAACGTGTTCTTTTGCATCATAAGCATATACGTATGCCTTATCCGCAATAAGTACAAAGAACACCGGCAGCAACATAAAAATAATGATTCTCTTCATAAAAATTCCTCCATGATCTTTAACGATCATAGAGGAATCCAAAAAACATCTCAATATATCTGTACGCCGGTTGCAAATCCGGCTGCACTTGTTGCAATTTACCACTCGTTGATCATCTTACCCACATTGATGAAGTGATCTGCGACTCTTTCCGCGTTGGAAGCAAGAGACATGTACTGGGAACCGACGATCGCGGTGCAGATGCCTGCGTTGAGGCGGATAATATGGTTTTTATCCATTTTGGCCGTTATATCGTCTATCTCATCCTCGATCCTGTAGGCCTCTTTAAGAGCCTCTTTGTCCTGTTCTGTATAAGCCTTGATTATGCTGTCAAACAGTTTTTCAATATGCTCTCTCATATAGGCTATCTCGGATACTGCCGATTCGGAAAAGCCCTGATGCTCGTTTTTGAGCGTATCGGCGTATTCCATGATGTTTTCGGCATAGTCTCCGACTCTTTCAAGATCGCTTATCGTATGGAAAGTGGTCGAAACATATTTATGGTCTTTATCGCTTAACGGAAGCTTTGCAAGTTCCACCACAAACTTAACGAGTTCTTTGTTGATATAGTCTATTTCTTTTTCATTCTTTTCAAACTGTTCCTGTTTGGAAAAATCAAGCTTGGATATGGTCTCAAGCGAACATATGAAATTGCGCATCGCAATGTCTGCCATGTTGACGATCTCCTTTTTAAGCTGTGCCACAGCGATCGAAGGCGATTTTAACATGTTGCGGTCGACATAGTAAAGGCGTCCCTCCTCCTCGGTGTTTTCGTCTGCCTTGTCGGGGATGATCTTTGACACGATATTTACCAGAATACCCGTAAGCGGCAGGAATATGAACACCGTGATCGTGTTGAACACCGTATGGAACATCGCAAGCTGGATCTGCGGTACATTCGGGAATAAGTGTTCAAATATAACACCGAAATCGACATTTCCGCCGGTAAAGAGCGTGATAAGGAATCCTATGATCAAAAATACGACCACGCCGCCCACATTAAAGAATAAGTGGATAAGAGACGTTCTTTTGGCATTTTTGCCGCCGCTCAATCCCGCTATGAGAGCCACCACGCATGAGCCGATGTTTGAGCCCATGGTCAGGTATATGCCCTGATCGAGTGTGATGAGGCCTGTTACGACCATTGTGATCGCGATCGACGTCATGACGGACGAACTTTGGATGATCGCGGTGAATACGGCGCCTACGATGACCAACAGGATCGCATTGCTGATCCCTGCCAGGAACTGTTTAACCGCATCGAGCTTTGCAAATGTATCCATGGAAGAACTCATCATGGAAAGACCGACAAACAGCATACCGAATCCGGAAAAGATCCCGCCGAAGCGCTTTACCTGATCCTTCTTTGCAAACAGAGAGATCATTGCGCCGACACCGGCAAATGCCGAAAAGATCACGGTCGTGGAAAGCCTGTTGCTGCCTGTCATACCAAGGGCAACGATCTGGCCTGTTATAGTGGTACCGATATTGGCACCGTATATGACCGTGGCGGCCTGTGTAAGCGTCATAATACCGGCGTTCACAAAACCGATGATCATGACGGATGTCGCTCCGGAGCTTTGTATGGCTGCGGTCGTTACCGCACCTATTCCGTCTCCTATAAGTTTATTCCCGGATACTTTTTTGAAAAGCGACCTCAGTCTGTTGGAACTGAGTGACTCAAGATTTGAGCTCATTGTAGAGCATGCAACAAGAAATATACCTATTCCTGCCAGCATTGACAGGATTGCGGAAATAATTACCGTAGAACTCATGAATCCAAATTCCTCCGAACCTATTTTATGACCTCCTTGGGGACGAGGTCAAGGCAAAAGATATTTCCTTTTTCCACCCTTCCGGTGTACTTTCCGATGCCAGATCTTCCTGCAAATAACAAATCTCCCCGGGATTATACAGACTTCCATAAACTAAAAAGACACTCTTTTTGGAAATCATGTTTCCAAAAAGAGTGCCTTGAACCCCTAACCCCGTCCCCGTATTACGAATTCAACATTATGTTTTGAAAGAACTTTTCGGGCACTTGCTTCGTCTTTTACGTAAAAACCGTTATATCTCGGCGAGAGAACCTCCTTGAGTTCCTTTAATTTTTCAGGCGAATCGTTTATCACCAGTACGCCAGGCTTTTCTTTTTCCGTATCGGGATTGGTTTCCGGATGTTTGATCTCCTCCGCTGTTTCCGAAACGATAAGACTCTTATCGAGATATTTTATAAGGATGTTTTCAAGATCCTCATACATAACAGGTTTTGAAAGATAATCGTTAAAGCCTTCTTTGAGATATGTTTCCCTGGCTCCGATTATCGCATCCGCCGTAAGCGCGATCACAGGTGTTTCATCGGCAATATGTTCTTTTCTTATCTGCTCAAGCGTCTGTGTTCCCGAAAGCCCCGGCATCATCTGATCCAACAGCACCAGATCATATTTTTCTTTTTTGAGCATTTCAATACAGTCATAGCCTGAAACTGCCACTTTTGTACGGATCTTGGTGTCTCCCATCAGCCCGGTTATTACTTCAAGATTCATCTCATTGTCGTCAACGATCAGCACTTTTGCATTGGGAGCAAAGAGTTTTGCCTTAAACTCCTCGGCTTCGAGCTGCGATCTTTCAAGACGCTTAGTATAATCGCCTATCTGTGTGGAATCAACGACTTTTTGTACAAGATCGACCGTAAATACCGAACCTTTGCCGTATTCACTTTCCACTGCGATATTACCGCCCATCATAAGTACAAGCTGTCTTGTGATGTTAAGACCGAGTCACGTACCTTCTATATTTCTGTTTCTTGTCTCATCAAGTCTCTGGAACGAAGAAAACAGTTTGTCCATGTCTTCACGGCATATACCCATTCCGGTATCGGCAACTTTTACGATAAGTTTGCTCGTTTCTCCGACAAAATCAACATCGATCTTAACACCGCCTTTTTCGGTATACTTGATGGCGTTATT
>JAGCCY010000139.1 GCA_017651385.1 Lachnospiraceae bacterium | reverse complement strand
TTAAGAAGATATTTAAACACCTTGCCGCATACGTAAATTGCCCAGCAGTTGGGTGTATTGTACATGGAACCGTTATTGGCATGTGTGTCATATCTTAAATATGTGGGTACGGTCGATGCAACATCTTCTCTTATAAGATCTTCGCGGATGAAAACGATCGCAAGACCTGCGGGGCCGACGTTCTTTGGAACACCGCCGTAAATGATGCCGTAATCGGAAACATTAACGGGCTTTGATAAGAACATTGAAGACTGATCGGCAACAAGTATCTTTCCCTTGGTGTTGGGAAGCTTCTGATATGTGGTGCCGTGAATGGTCTCATTCTCGCATATATATACATAGTCCGCATCATCATCGATGGGAAGATCTGAACAATCGGGTATATAACTGTAATTTCTGTCTTCGCTTGTGGCTACGACATTTACTTTACCGTATTTCTTTGCTTCCGCTGCGGCCTTCTTTGACCAGTTACCTGTAACGATATAATCAAATACTCCGTTCTTGCAAAGGTTCATGGGTATCATCGCAAACTGTAATGTTGCACCGCCCTGAATAAATAAAACCTTGTAGTTGTCGGGAATATTCATAAGCTTTCTAAGATCGGCTTCCGCTTCATCGATTATCTGCTGATACACCTTAGATCGATGAGACATCTCCATAACACTCATTCCACTTCCCTTGTAATCAAGAAGCTCTGCCTGGATCTCTTCAAGAACAGGTAAAGGCATCGTAGCCGGACCGGCTGAAAAATTATAAACTCTGGACATAGACTCTTCCTCCCTAAAATGTATTGACATATTAAAATAGACTATACCCCATTAAAGCGTTAAAGTCAAAGGAAACTTTATATAAATGTTTGAATGAAAAAATGAATATTTTAGTAATATAGGATAACGGGTATTCCCAGCTCGATGGAATCGTACAATCTCTCGGCGTCGCCTTTTCGCATATTTATGCAGCCGTGTGAACCGTGAGTCTTATATCTTTCACCGCCGAACGCTCTCTGCCAGCTTGCATCGTGAAGACCTATACCCTGATATATCGCCATCCAGTAATCCACATACGAAGCATAATCTGCTCCTCTTAAGATAGCGGCTTTCTTTTTGTTGAACACACTGCATATCATCTGAGGAGTGGCATTGTAGCCCGGACGACCCGATACTATATCGCAATGAAGATTGATGACACCGTCTTCAAAATAGTATAAAACCTGTTCGTTCATATCTATTTCTATATAAGTGTTGCCGATGTCATCCAGACCTCTTACATAACCTTTTCTTATGTAGGAGGGAGTGTGTACTTCGGAAATGCCTGTTTTTAACGCATTCACAAAGTATTCGCATTCCGCTTTATGATTAAGTAAGGTTCCGTAATATACGTTTTTAATGACTTTCTCTTCACCCTTTATCGTTGTGAAGACCCTGTCCTTTCCGTATGTATCATAGGATGAGCATAAGCTGTCCATATATTTTACGGCCTTTTCTTCGTCTATTGCAAAGCTTCCGTCTTCGTTTTTTACAAACTCCCCATTTTCGCCAACAATGAGAAAATCGCTTAAAACAGAAGAATCTATCGATATCTGCTCGGCTCCCATATCGTATGTGAGCTTAGGCTCAAGATATTTTTTTAGCGAATCCCATTCCTTTAAAACCTTAAGATCCTTATCGGCATAAACAGGCTTTATAAGATAGTTTTCCGAAAGTTCTACGGGTTCTTCGCTGTAAAGGCCGACTTTAACGGCGTCAAGGACAGCCTTTCTGTCAACGTACGGTCTGTATGTGTCGATAAGTTCATATCCGTTATCTGTAAGCTTTATGGCCGTATAAGGAACACTGTCATTTGTGTTGTTCTTAACAAATGACAGATTGTCGACATAGTAATCCAAAGCATCTTCTTCAAAAGTAAAACTGGGCTCGATATCCGCTCCCGCTTTCCAGTCGGTAAAATTCAATATCCATAAAAACGGATTCTGCTTTTTTTGGATGCTCTTTAAATATTCCGTAAAATCTATCCTGTAATTAATCTCATCGGGAAGGATGTACTCAACGGAACCGTCGGGATTATGAATTTCAATGGACCGTGTCTCATATCGCGATTTAAGTAAAGAATTGATGTCTTCTATATTTTTTCCCGTACAATATACTCCGTTTACCCATGTATTATAGGAAAAACCGTTTCTGTAATACATGGCGAGAAGAAAATACAATGTAACCAGAACAACAATACATACCGTGGGCGTATAATAAAGAACGGCCAAAAGTTTACGCTTCATTACTGTTTCTCGTAGTCCTTTTCGTCAAAGACGTCACTTAAAGGCTTTCCTCCGGGAACCATCGGAAATACTTTATCGTCTTCATTGATCACGCATTCTATAACTGCGGGACGTTTGTTTTTAATTGCAGCTTTTAAAGCAACCCCAAACTCTTCTTTCTTTGTGACTCTGTACGCATCACAGCCGAGTCCTTCGGACACCTTGACAAAGTCGACCTTGTCGTTAAGTACGGTCTGTGAATATCTTCCGCCGTAGAAAAGTGTCTGCCACTGGCGTACCATTCCGAGAACGTGATTATTGATAACGATCTCTATGATAGGTATATCGAATCTTGATGCGGTGGCAAGTTCGTTAAGATTCATACGAAAACATCCGTCACCGGCAAAATTGATACATATCTTATCGGGATTACCGACTTTTGCACTGATACATGCTCCAAGTCCGTATCCCATCGTGCCTAAACCGCCGGATGAAAGGAATGTTCTGGGCTTTGTGTACTTATAATACTGGGAAGCCCAGATCTGATGCTGTCCGACATCGGTAGTGATGATCGCTTCACCTTTGGTGATCTTATCGGTTTCTTCGACTATGTAAGGACAGGTAAGTTTTGAATGATCGTAATCAAGAGGATACTTTTCCTTAAACTCTTTGATCTTTTCCATCCATTCCTTATGATCCTGTTTATCGAGAAGCTTATTGACCTTCGTAAGTGCGGCTTTGAGATCGCCCACTACACTTGCAGTGGTCTTGATGTTTTTGTTGATCTCTGCGGCATCGATATCAAAATGTATAACTTTTGCATTCTTGGCAAAAGAAGAAACGTTTCCGACTACACGGTCAGAAAATCTTGCACCGAGTGCGACCAGAAGATCGCATTCGCTTACGCCGAGATTCGATGCCTTTGTGCCGTGCATACCGATCATGCCTGTATATCTTTCGGATTTTCCGTCAAAAGCCCCTTTACCCATCAATGTATCGCAAACGGGAGCGTCCAGAAGATCTGCGAATTTCTTTACTTCCTTATCCGCGCCGCTTATGATCGCGCCGCCTCCGACATATATGAAAGGCTTTTTTGCCTTTTTCATAAGCTTAACGGCCGCTTCTATATCTTCATCGGTAAATTTATTGATCTTTTCGATCGGTTCGGGAACTTTCTTTTCATAATTGCATTTTGCGGCGGTAACATCTTTTGTGACATCCACAAGTACCGGACCCGGACGGCCGCTTTGAGCGATCTTAAATGCTTTTCTTAAGGTATCCGCAAGCTTGGTGACATCTTTTACGATATAGCCGTGCTTTGTAATGGGCATCGTAACGCCTGCGATATCAACTTCCTGGAAAGTATCTTTTCCAAGCCACGGAAGCACGACATTGGCCGTAATGGCCACAAGCGGAACCGAATCCATATAAGCGGTCGCAATACCGGTAACGAGATTTGTGGCACCGGGACCCGAAGTCGCCATACATACGCCGACTTTTCCGGTAGAACGTGCATAACCGTCGGCCGCATGAGAAGCACCCTGCTCATGACTTGTAAGGATATGTTTTATCTCACTGTGAGCATATAATGCATCATAAACGTTAAGTATTGTTCCTCCCGGATATCCGAAGACGGTATCAACACCCTGCTCTTTTAAACATTCTATGATTATTTCGGAACCTGTAAGCTGCATCTTATAACTCCTTTCCCGGAACCTTTAATACCGCTCCGGTGGAAGCACTTGTAACAAGTTCTCTGTATCTTAACAGATATCCGGATTTAATATCGGTTTCCTTGGGTACCCAATTCTTCTTTCTTTCTTCAAGTTCTTCGTCGGAAACGACGAAGTTTATCGAGTGATTGGGAATATCAATATTTATTGTATCGCCTTCTTTTACAAAAGCAATAGGACCGCCTACGGCCGCTTCGGGTGAAACATGTCCGATGGAAGCGCCTCTTGACGCACCTGAGAATCTTCCGTCAGTAATAAGTGCAACACTTGAGCCAAGACCCATGCCTGCAATGGCCGATGTGGGGTTGAGCATTTCTCTCATACCGGGGCCGCCTTTGGGACCTTCGTATCTTATTACCACAACGTCACCGGAAACGATCTTTCCGCCCTTAATGGCTTTGATCGCATCTTCCTCGCAGTCAAACACTCTTGCGGGGCCCGAATGTACCATCATTTCGGGAACAACTGCCGATTGCTTTACAACACAGCCGTCCGGAGCGAGATTACCCTTAAGGACAGCGATACCGCCTGTCTTAAGATAGGGATTCTCAACGGGTCTTATAACTTCGGGATCCTTGTTGATCGAATTCTTTATATTCTCACCCATGGTCTGACCCGTAACGGTCATAACATCAAGGTTAAGAAGGTTCAATTTTGTAAGTTCGTTCATTACGGCGTAAACACCGCCGGCTTCGTTAAGGTCTTCCATATAGGTGGGACCTGCGGGAGCAAGATGACAAAGGTTGGGTGTCTTTGATGAAAGCTCGTTTGCGATCGTAAGATCGAGCTTGACGCCGGCTTCATGAGCGATCGCGGGAAGATGCAGCATTGAATTGGTGGAACAGCCCAAAGCCATATCAACGGTAAGAGCGTTCATAAATGCTTTTTCCGTCATGATATCACGCGGACGGATATCTTTTTCCACAAGCTCCATTATCTTCATGCCCGCATGCTTGGCGAGTCTTATACGTTCGGAATATACTGCGGGAATGGTACCGTTTCCCTTAAGTCCCATACCGATCGCTTCGGTAAGGCAGTTCATTGAGTTTGCGGTATACATACCGGAACAGGAACCGCATGTGGGGCAGACATTTTCTTCAAAATTTGTAAGTTCTTCCAAAGTGATCTTATCGGCGGCATAAGCTCCGACAGCTTCAAACATAGATGAAAGACTTCTCTTCTGGCCTTTTACGTGGCCTGCGAGCATCGGACCGCCCGATACAAATACCGTAGGGATATTTACTCTTGCCGCAGCCATAAGAAGGCCGGGAACATTCTTGTCACAGTTGGGAACCATTACAAGTCCGTCGAACTGATGGGCAATAGCCATGCATTCTGTGGAATCACATATGAGATCTCTTGTAACGAGCGAGTATTTCATGCCTATATGACCCATGGCGATACCGTCGCATACCGCGATCGCGGGAAATACAACAGGTGTGCCGCCTGCCATTGCTACTCCCAGTTTGACCGCTTCAACTATCTTATCAAGATTCATATGACCGGGCACTATCTCGTTGTATGATGAAACGATACCGATCATAGGGCGTTTTCTTTCTTCTTCGGTAAAGCCCAAAGCGTTAAAAAGACTTCTGTGCGGTGCCTGCTGAGGGCCGCATTTTACATTGTCACTTCTCATATATGTAAATCCTCCTAAATATTTTCAACTATCTTCTGACCCATTTCGGAACATTTGAGTTTCCTGCATCCGTCCGTATAGATATCCGACGTCCTGTAGCCTTCGGCCAAGGTCTTGACAACGGATCTTTCTATGGCATCGGCTTCATCGTTTAAGTCAAAAGAAAAACGAAGCATCATCGCTGCAGACAGGATCGTTGCGATGGGATTGGCTATGTCCATACCCGCAATATCGGGAGCCGAACCGTGACTGGGTTCATATAAACCGAACTTGGTCTCGTTTAATGAAGCGCTCGGAAGCATACCGATCGAGCCCGTGATCATGCTGGCTTCATCGGAAAGAATGTCACCGAACATATTCTCGGTAAGGATGATATCAAACTGGGCGGGATCCTTTACAAGCTGCATCGCACAGTTATCGACAAGCATGTGCTCAAGTTCGATATCCGGATAGTCCTTTGCCACTTCATTGACAACCGCTCTCCAAAGTCTCGAAGAATCAAGAACATTGGCCTTATCCACACTTGTGACCTTTTTGCGTCTCTTTGATGCGGCTTCGAATGCTTTTATCGCCACACGCTTAATTTCGTTTTCATTATATGTAAGCGTATCCGTTGCGATCCTTATACCGTTTTCCGTGACCGTTTCCCGTTTTCCGAAATAAAGACCTCCGGTCAGTTCTCTTACGATGATAAGATCGAATCCCCGATCGCTTGTGTCTTTTTTAAGAACACATGCATCGGACAGTTCTTTATATAATAGTGCCGGTCTTAGATTGGCAAACAGTTTAAGTTCTTTTCTTATCTTAAGAAGGCCTGCTTCAGGTCTCTTGGAAGGTTCGAGTTTATACCACGGACTCGTATCCGTGTTTCCGCCGATCGATCCCATCAAAACCGCATCGGCCGACTTTGCGTCACTTATCGCTTCATCCGTGAGCGGAATACCGTGTACATCTATGGAAGCACCGCCCATTAAAATGTCTTTATATATGAATTCATGACCGAATTTTGATGCAACTTTATCAAGAACAAGTTTTGCTTGTGAGACGATCTCGGGTCCTATACCGTCGCCCGGAATACAGGTTATGTTGAATTTCATTTCTCTCTCCTCGTTATGCATATAATATAAATGCATTTGTTTATAAAAATTCACTTTATCTTATCTTAAATAAACCCAAATTTCAATAGACTATTGATATTCACGATATTAAAAAAAGAGGAAGGACAATTAAGTCCTTCCTCAATATTTCGCATTATTATTCAGCCTTCTCAACCTGAGCGATCGCACTCTTCTGCATCGGGATACGACAGTTCTTATTGTTACCGAACTCGATGATGACCGTATCGTCCGTAATATCAATGACCGTACCGTAAAAGCCCGAAGAAGTTAAAACAGCGTCGCCGACTTCAAGATTTGAAAGCATTGCCTGCGTTCTTTTTTGCTCTTTCTTCTGAGGTTTGATGATCATAAAATAAAAGAACAAACCCAAAATGGCAAAAGAAATAAGCATACTTATAAGTGAAGCTGTCGAACTGCCCTGAGCCGCAGCATCAAGAATTGCATTTGTATACATGGTCTTTCCTCCGAAAAATAATCTGCCTTGTCATAATAACCGAGAAACGGAAATTGTGCAATAAAATTTGAGCAATTTATAGAATTTTTACTCGTCGGCACCTTCTGCCATCGAATCAAGTTTGCGTTTTTTGTATCCCGCAAAATCACCTTCATCGAGAGCATTTCTTATCTCTGTCATCATCGTATTGTAAAAATACAGATTGTGTAACACACAAAGTCTCATGCCGAGCATTTCCTTTGCTTTTAACAGATGCCTTATATATGCACGCGAATACATCGAACACGCGGTGCATTTGCATCCTTCTTCGATCGGACGCATGTCCGCTTCATACTTTTGATTAAAAAGGTTGAGCTTTCCGTGATTGGTATATACATGTCCGTGACGGCCGTTTCTCGAAGGATAGACACAGTCAAAGAAATCTATTCCCCTTTCAACTCCTTCAAGTATATTGGCCGGCGTGCCGACACCCATTAGATAGGTGGGTTTGTCTTTAGGAAGATACGGAACCGTTTCTTCAAGGATATGATACATTTCTTCGTGAGTCTCTCCCACGGCAAGGCCGCCCACAGCATATCCGTCAAGTTCCATTTCCGATATCCTTTTTGCGTGATCTATCCTGATATCCGCAAAGATCGCACCCTGATTGATACCGAACAATAACTGGTCTTTATTGACCGTATCGGGGAGGCTGTTTAACCTGTTCATCTCGGTCTTGCATCTTTCAAGCCACCTTGTGGTACGTGCAACGGATTCTTCGACATATTTTCGCTCCGCAACAGAAGAAGGACATTCATCAAAAGCCATTGCGATCGTGGAACCCAAATTTGACTGTATCCTCATGCTTTCTTCGGGTCCCATGAAGATGATCCTTCCGTCAACATGTGAATGGAAAGTCACACCCTCTTCTTTGATCTTTCGAAGACCCGCAAGAGAAAATACCTGAAACCCGCCGGAATCCGTAAGTATCGGTCTGTCCCAGTTCATGAACTTATGAAGTCCGCCGAGTTTTTTGATAAGCTCGTCTCCCGGACGCACATGAAGATGATATGTATTTGAGAGCTCGACCTGTGTACCTATGTCATAAAGATCTTTAGTGGCAACGGCTCCCTTGATGGCCGCAACGGTACCGACATTCATAAAAACGGGTGTCTGTATGGTTCCGTGAACGGTAGTCATTTCGGCTCTTTTTGCACGGCCTTCGGTTTTTAATATTTTATAAATTTTTACCTCGATTAAAAAATTAAACAAAAGAAACGGCCGATAAATGTATCGGCCGTTGATAAATCACTGTAAACCTTCCAAAAATTCTTCAAGTGTCAAGCCGTTATCCATTATATAGGTAGCCGCTTCAACACCGACATATCTGAAATGCCATGGCTCATATTCGATACTCGTGATATATTCCTTGCCGCGGGGATATCTTAAGATAAAGCCGTATTCCTTACCGTGTTCTTTGAGCCATTTTCCTGCTTTTGTATCACCGAATTCATAATCCAGAGTTGAATGTGATGAGGTGACGATATCGAAAGCCATTCCGATCTGATGCTCGCTTGCACCGGGAACCGTTACCTTCTGGCTTGTAAGCTTGTATGCTTCAAGATAAGAATAACCTTTACCCATATAAAGATCGATCTTCCTGTTGAATAATCTCGTCTGAAGAGCATAATCCCTGTAAGGAGAACATACGATAAGATTTATGCCGTCATCCATAGCCGCTTTAAGCATTGTGGTAAGAGGTTCCAGTACTCTTTCATCACATTTCATGGATCCCGTGATCGTAGTAAGAGGAACTTCGTAATCGTCCGGAACCGGATGAGTCTTGTTTACCAGGATAAGATTCCAGGCGTCCCTGTCAAAACCGCTTTCCCCGGTATAGTATGTGGCGGTATTGATATCTGCCATTTCAAGGAAATCGTCAAGGGTATATTTTTCAACATTATCGGTCTTTGAAAGATCGGAATCGTCGACCTCGTCCATAAGAGACAGGTCTTCGATCCATTCTACATTATCAAGATTCTTGCCGGTCTCATCGTCAAGAACATTCGTTGATGCTTCGGTGTTTTCAACTGCGGA
Source organism: Lachnospiraceae bacterium (assembly GCA_017651385.1). Classification (GTDB taxonomy): domain Bacteria; phylum Bacillota; class Clostridia; order Lachnospirales; family Lachnospiraceae; genus UBA1258. The sequence goes on along the minus strand of JAGCCY010000139.1, from coordinate 4,049 downwards.
ATTTTCCTGGGAAGAAAGATAGATCTCATTATCGTCCGAATTATCGGGAAAACTGAAACTTGAACCCATCAGGAAAAAAATGAGCGCCAAAACTACGGAAATATATCTTTTCCCGTGTCTATAGAAATAGCGTCCGATAAAATAAGCCCCTACAAGAATTGCGGAATAAAGATACATCACCGGAGTTAAAAATTTATGCTTTTTTGAAATCCTGGCGGCCTTCTGGACCACTCTTTCATTAAACGTGCTGTACAACTTTTATTCTCCCCGGATCAATTTAAATCCATTTATATATTATCACAATCTTAATCCAAGTAAAGGTAATATTGCTCAAATGTAACAATTATTTTTTGTCGGGATTTGAAGGCGTGATTTTGTGAAAAATAACACAATTCGGCTTCTCTATCTTCATTTCGGGACCGTTCATTATGATCGTTTTATTTTCCATATCGACATTGAAAAATGTAAGTGTGTCCGATTCGTTGTTACATGATACAAGGAACTTGTTTCCCGGGAATAATGCGGCATCTTTCGGATAATCTCCCGATATGGGAAGGCATAAGATCTTTTCAAGCGTCCCGTCGGAATGTATTTTAAATAAGGAAACGGAATTATCGCCCGCATTTGACGATGTTACATATTTGAAATCTTCCGATATGTTAAGTGCACTGGCAGCCGTTGAACTGGTGCGGTAATCGTTTGCTGTTGATATCGTCTGTATCTTTTCAAAAGCGGGATCGCCCGGTTCTCTTTCCTTATATGTATAAACATCGATATAACATTTAAGCTCGTGCACTATATAAAGTATCTTGCCGTCCTTTGAAAACTTTATGTGTCGCGGTGAAGATTCCTGTTCGCTTCTTATTATATCCGCAAGCTTAAGCTTGCCTGTCTTATGATCGAGTGAATAAACATTTACATGATCCATGCCCATATCTGCGGCAAGAAGGTATTTATCGTCTCTTGTCATCTTTACACAGCCCACATGAGGGTGGAAATTTCGTTCGGCGATGGATCCCATTCCTTTTAAATATATCTCATCGGATATTGCGCCGACGCTTCCGTCCTTATTGAGCTTAAGAACTGTGATCTTACCGTCGTGATAACCTGCGACAAACAAAAACTTATCGTCATAGGATGTGGAAAGATAGCATCCTCTCATGCCGTTTATCGATTGCATGTTCAAAGATTTCAAAAGTCCGTCATCCTTGACCTTATATGATTCAACTCCGGAATCGGTTATTGAATAAAGGAACTGTTGATTGTGGGATATCGTCACATAGGATGAATTGGACACCTTGACCCTGTCTTTTTCCACAAATCTTCCCTTTTTAAGGTCTACATCATATATTGAAATTCCATACTGATTGTCCTGTGTGTAGCATGAAACATAAGCCACGTATTTATTCATAAGCCGAGACCTCCCGATACTTTATTTTTCCTTGTTTACACTTAATATATCATAATTTTTATATTTTGTTAAAAAAGAATTGACATCATAATGCTATATTGTATAATTACTTTCAGCGTGTTTAGTTTTATTAAACTTTTTGTTTAGAATAATAAGGATTTTAAAATGAACATTGGTCAGAAAATCAAAGAACTGAGGGTGCAGCTCGGGCTCACGCAGGAGGATCTTGCAAACAGGAGCGAGCTCAGCAAAGGTTTTATATCACAGGTGGAAAGAAACCTTACATCTCCCTCCATATCGACGCTTACAGACATACTTGTTTCTCTGGGCACGGACCTTTCGGATTTCTTTTACGAAGACAAACCCGAGGAAAAGATAGTATTCAAAGCATCCGATTATTTTGAAAAAAAGGACGAAGAATTAAATAACAAGATCGAATGGATAATCCCGAACGCACAGAAGAACGAAATGGAGCCGATAAGACTCACTCTCGGAAGTAACGGGACTACTTATCCGGACAATCCGCATGAAGGTGAAGAATTCGGTTACGTTCTTTCCGGTCATATAAAGATACATATCGGAAAGAAAATATATAAAGCAAAAAGCGGCGAATCCTTCTACTTTATACCGCAAAGCACGCATTATATCGAGGCGGGCAAGACAGGCGCTTCGATAATCTGGGTATCAAGTCCGCCCAGTTTCTAATACTATTCAGGAGGATCGATATGAGTTCCGAACTTATTTATCTTAAAAACATCACAAAGTCATTTGACGGACAGACCGTTTTGGACGATCTGACCCTTTATATAAAGGAAAACGAATTTTTGACACTTCTCGGTCCGAGCGGCTGCGGTAAAACAACGACGTTAAGGATCATCGGCGGATTTGAAGAACCCGATAAAGGAGTTGTTCTTTTCGACGGAAAAGACATTACCGCTCTTCCTCCCAACAAAAGACAGCTTAATACCGTTTTTCAGAAATATGCTCTTTTTACGCATATGACTATTGCCGAAAACATTGCTTTCGGTTTAAAGATCAAGGGAAAAACAAAATCCTATATAGACGATAAGATCAAGTATGCTTTAAAGCTCGTAAACCTTGACGGATATGAAAATCGTATGCCTTCAACCCTTTCGGGCGGTCAGCAGCAAAGGATCGCCATAGCGAGAGCCATAGTAAACGAACCCAAGGTCCTTCTTCTTGACGAGCCTTTGGGAGCTTTGGATCTTAAGTTAAGACAGGATATGCAATATGAACTTATCAGGCTTAAGAACGAGCTTGGCATTACTTTTGTATATGTTACCCACGATCAGGAAGAAGCTCTTACAATGTCAGATACTATCGTGGTAATGAACCAGGGCTATATTCAGCAGATAGGTTCGCCCGAAAAGATATACAATGAGCCCGAGAACGCTTTCGTTGCCGATTTCATCGGTGATTCAAATATAGTGGACGGGCTTATGATCCAGGATGAACTTGTGGAGATATTCGGTACAAGATTTGCCTGTGTTGATAAGGGTTTCGGTAACAATAAGCCCGTGGATGTAGTTATAAGACCCGAAGATGTTGAACTCGTGGATCCCGATAAGGGTCAGCTTACGGGAACCGTTACTCATCTCATATTCAAAGGCGTTCATTATGAGATGGAAGTTACCACTCCCAACGGTTATGAATGGCTTGTACATTCTACGACCTGTTTCCCTGTCGGTATCGAGGTCGGCATAACCGTTAAACCATTCAATATCCAGATCATGAATAAACCCGCATCCGAAGATGAGGAGGCAGTTCATGTCGAAGAATAAAACAAAACTTATGCTGGGGCTTCCGTATTATTTCTGGTCTGCGGCATTTGTGATCCTTCCGCTTTTTATGGTCGTTTATTACGGGATCACGGATAAGAACGGAGCTCTCACTTTTAATAACATAGCTTCGATCGCCAAGCCCGAACATATTAAATCCTTATGGCTTGCGATAGAACTTTCGATAGTAAGTACCGTTATCTGCTTTCTCATGGCCTATCCTCTGGCGATGATACTTGTAAAATACGGAAAAGGCAGATCGAGTGTGCTTGTCATGCTTTTTATACTTCCGATGTGGATGAATTTCCTTCTTCGTACGATGGCATGGCAGACTCTGCTTGAAAATAACGGTGTTATCAATGCGATACTTGGATTTTTGAGATTACCGCTCATACATATCATCAATACTCCCGGAGCCATCGTATTCGGTATGGTATATAACTTTTTGCCGTTTATGGTGCTCCCTTTGTACAATTCGCTTGCAAAGATCGATGAAAACGTTATCAATGCGGCAAGGGATCTCGGTGCAAACAACGTACAGACATTTTTTAAGATCACTCTTCCGCTCACGATACCCGGTATCATGTCCGGTATAACGATGGTGTTCGTGCCCGCGCTCACGACCTTTGTTATTTCCAATTTGCTCGGCGGAGCAAAGATATTGCTGATCGGTAACGTTATCGAACAGGAATTTTCGCAGACAAACAACTGGCATCTGGGCAGCGGTCTTTCGCTCGTACTTATGATATTTATCGTCATAAGCATGATCATCTCCGCTATATTTGATAAAGACGGGGAGGGCTCACTGCTATGACGGGAAAGATATTAAGAAAGATATA
>JAGCCY010000138.1 GCA_017651385.1 Lachnospiraceae bacterium | reverse complement strand
GTTTAACATCAGAAAACTAACAGCCCAACCCGCAAACACACCGGTGACTTACGTCGCCGGTGTTTTTGTATCTATACGCATCCTATTATTTCATTGATATCTTCAATACCATGAGTCTTCATAAACTCCTCTATACCGTTTACGATCTCGATCGTCGTGTTGGGATTTATAAAGTTTGCGGCTCCTACCGCCACCATTGTGGCCCCCGCCATCAAAAACTCGACAGCATCCTCATAAGAGGCGATCCCGCCCATACCGATAGTCGGAATCTTAACCGCATGAGAAGCCTCATATACCATCCTGACCGCAACGGGCTTGATCGCAGGGCCGGACATTCCGCCGGTCTTATTGGCAAGCACAAACTTTCGTCTTTCGATATCTATCTTCATACCCGTGATCGTATTGATAAGAGATATCGCATCGGCTCCGCCTGCTTCGGCGGCCTTTGCCATATCGGCTATCCTTGTGACATTGGGGCTTAACTTCATGATAACAGGCTGTTTTGCCTTCTTCTTGATCTCTTTCGTTATGCCAAAAAGGCAGTCCGCATCCTGTCCGAAAGCTATCGCACCCTCTTTTACATTTGGACACGAAACATTGATCTCAAGCATATCAACCGGCTCATCTGCCAGTCTTTCCACAACCTCAAGGTATTCTTCGACTGTTTTTCCACATACGTTTACTATTATCTTCGTATCAAACTTCTTTAAGAACGGGATATCCCTTTCACAGAAAACATCTATACCCGGATTCTGAAGCCCTATGGCATTAAGCATGCCGCCGTACACTTCACATACTCTCGGAGTGGGATTTCCCGGCCACGGCACGCTTGCCACGCCCTTTGTGGTAACCGCACCGAGTCTGTTCAGATCCGCGAATTCACAATATTCCATACCCGACCCGAAGGTTCCCGAAGCAGTGGTGACCGGATTTTTAAATTCAACACCCGCAATACTTACCTTTGTATTCATCAGATTTCCACCTCTCTTGCATCAAATACGGGACCTTCCGTACATACACGCGCATTGTTGACATGTGAATGTGCATCCTTTCTGACAGTCTTGCATACACAGCCCAGACATGCGCCGACACCGCAGGCCATCCTTTCCTCAAGGGATATATATGCTTCTTTGCCCTTTTCCCCGGCAAAATTCTTGACTGCTCTAAGCATCGGCATCGGTCCGCAGGCACAGATCGCATCAAAATCAAGGTCGTGTTCTTTTACCGCATCAAGGACATTGCCCTTTGTACCGACACTTCCGTCTTCGGTCGCTATATAAACTTTTCCGTATTTTTCAAAATCTTCCTTAAGGAAAAGAGCGCTGTCTCTGTAACCGAACACGCCCAAAGCTTCAATACCGTTTGCCTTTAAGGTCTTTAAAAGTTCAAGCATGGGCGGGATACCGATACCTCCGCCGGTGACTATCACTTTCTTTCCTTTTAATGCATTTATATCGTATCCGTTGCCGAGCGGAGCAAGGATACGTACAGTATCTCCCTTTTTGTATTCTGAAAACTCCTTTGTGCCCTTTCCCGCAATACGGAATACAAATCTAAGCTCGTCGTCCGATTTCTCGCAGATACTGATCGGCCTCGGAAGAAGAGTGGACGGGTTCTTCGGGTATATCATTGCGAACTGACCCGGAACCGCTTCTTTTGCCGACTTTGCCCTTACAGTCATATCAAATATCAAAGGGGCTGTTTCTTTAACCGACACAACTGTCGCTTCCTCATACATCTTCATATACGATTCTTCCTCCGCAGATTGTATACTTGATCTTTCCTGTCATTTCCCTGCCTGCAAACGGCGTGTTAAAGGATCTCGATACGCTTTTATCGAATACCCATTTTTCGGACATCGAGAATATCGCAATATCGGCAGGATCTCCCTCATTGATCGCAGGACACTTCATGTTGTAAAGACTTCTCGGCCCCACGGCCAACAGTTCTATAAGCCTGAATATGCTTATATGGCCTTCTTTGACAAGCTTTTCAAAACCCAGTGAAAATGCGGTCTCAAGCCCGATTATTCCCGAAGGGGCTTTGGTGAGCGGAAGCTGCTTTTCGTTTAAGGCATGGGGTGCATGATCCGTTGCTATACAGCATATCGTGCCGTCTTTAATGCCTTCGATTACAGATAGCCTGTCTTCCTCGGTACGAAGAGGCGGATTCATTTTTGCATTGCTCCCGTATTCAAATAAAGCTGTTTCCGTAAGTGAAAAATGGTGCGGCGTCACTTCCGCATATATATTGTCGTAGCCCTCTTTATGTGCTTTCCGTATAAGTTCAACGGCTCCCGCCGTGCTTACATGCTGCACATCAAGCTTCACACCCGTTTCTTTTGCTATCTCAATATCACGTCTTACTATCGAAACCTCGGCTTCGGAAGGGGATCCGAAAAGATTATAGTGATTGCTCGCAAAGCCCGAATTTATGCCGTTTTCTTTTATCATCGTCCTGTCTTCCTCGTGAAGACTTATGGGAACGTCAAGTTCCTTGCACTTGATCATGGCCTTTTTAAGAAGTTCCGCATCCATGATCGGGATGCCGTCATCGGTAAAGCCTACCGCACCGTGCTTTTTAAGCTTGTCCATGTCGGTGAGTTCCTCACCTTTAAGGCCCTTGGTGACCGTGGCGCAGGTAAATACATGAATGCCTGTGTTAAGTCCCTTATTCTGCACATAGGAAAGAGTTTCCTCGTTGTCGATAGCAGGATCCGTGTTGGCCATCATGACCACACCGGTATAACCTCCGCGCTTTGCCGCAGCCGCGCCGGTATATATATCTTCCTTGTGGGTAAATCCCGGATCGCGAAAGTGTACGTGGATATCGAAAAATCCGGGGCAGGCATAAAGCCCTGTCGCATCTATGACCTTTTCATCCGCATCGTTAAGAGTGCCGGCCTTGGCAAAAGAAGCAACCCTTCCGTCCGATATAAGGATATCGCACGGTTCAGCAGTCTTTGCAACCGGATTTATATAACTTACATTTTTTATGATCAAAGCATTTCTCCTTATACTTTTATTAACTTTGTTAAGTGTATCAAAAATTTTCACCTCTGTCTTGCACTACTTTTATTTAGTCATTATAATGGATGTAGTTTTTGAAACTACATCAAGCATGTGCTGATGCGGTCTCACTCCGGAGGCTTTAAATGATTCGTTTTCTGCTTGCAATCACATGGACCGTTTTGTTTCTGATCCTTTCAATACCGGTCATCATAGTGGAATGGATAATAGGTTTCTTTGCACCGAAGGCAAAAGCCGTTTCTTCGCAGTGGATAGTGACCAATGCATTCCGCGTTCTTATATTTCTGGCAGGCACAAAGCTTACGATAATCGGAAAAGAAAACGTACCTCCCGACCGTCCCGTTTTATATGTACCGAATCACAGAAGTATATTCGACATTATAATAACCTATACACTTGTGCCCCGTCAGACCGGATATGTGGCCAAAAAAGAGACAAAGCGCGTCCCGATCTTCAGTATCTGGATGGCTTTTATGAATTGCCTTTTTTTGGACCGTACGGATCTTCGTGACGGCTTAAGGGTTATAAATAAAGTTGCGGAACTTATCAAAAACGGTTCAAGCATATGCATTTTCCCCGAAGGTACCCGTAACAAGACCGCTGATCCTCTCGGCGAGCACTTCCACGACGGAAGCCTTAAGATCGCTGAAAAGGCTCAATGCCCTATAATCCCCGTAAGCATCAACAATTCAGATGATATTTTTGAAGCACATCTTCCCAAAGTAAAGAAGACCCACGTGATCATCGAATACGGTAAGCCGATCGAGACACAGGGGCTTTCTCATCTTAAATTCCGTGAAGTCTGCAGCGAAGTACAGACCATCCTCACAGACACTTATTTAAAAAACAAGGAAATGGTATAATGAGCATGAGCATATATTTGATGTGCTCTTTATGACCCGAAAAAATAAACCGTTTACCCTGAGGAGTCATTATCATGTACGATTATTTCGTCAATAATTTCGGAGTTCTTGTGTGCTCCGTAGGACTTATCATAATGCTTCTGTTTAACCGCGGTTCCAAGCGTGATCTTAAGAGCACAATGCTTATAATCGCGTTGTCTCTTTTGATCCTTACAGTAACCGAAAGCACTGAAAGGTCGTTAGGATATGCCGGCGATCACAGCAGATACAGGATATTCCTGGCAGTTTCCGGGTATATTTTAAGATCGCTCCCCATGTACTGTCTTATCATGTACCTTTGCAGATCCTCAAAAGCCAGATTGCTTTTCTCGATCCCTATCCTTCTTGATGTGGTCGTATGTGCAATAAACCTCTGGTACCCGATACTTTTCAGATATGACGATACCGGTTACTTTATAAGAGGACCGCTCGGATATTTCACTCATGCGGTCGGCCTTTTATATATGGTCATAATGCTTGAACGTACTATCAGGCTCTTTAAGGAAAGAAGCATCCAGGAAGCTATAATAATACTTTATGTTTCAGCCGTTACAGTGGTCGCACTTTGCATGGAGACCTTCGGGCTGTCCGAATATCTTATAAGTACCGCTATGGCTGCCGGATTTTTGATGTATTACATGTTTATGCAGGTTCAGTTTTCATCGAGAGATCCTCTCACAAACCTGTTAAACCGTTCGGCTTTCTATTCCGATTCCGAAAAAAGATTTACCGATATCCGCGGGATCATATCCATCGATATGAATGAGCTTAAATGGATCAATGATACAAAAGGGCACGCGGCAGGCGATGAAGCATTAAAGACCGTATCCACGGCACTTCACGACGGGCTCGGCAGTAAATTCCCGTTATACCGCGTGGGCGGCGATGAATTTGTGGCGATCTGTTATGTCAAAGAGATCGAAAAGGCAAAAGAAGCCATTGAAAGAGCCAGAGCCGAGCTTGCAAAGACACCTTACTGTTGCGCTTTCGGTCTGTCGTTTGAAGATGACGGCGTCAACATCAGCATCGATACACATCTTAAAAATGCCGACATTGAAATGTATGAAGACAAAAAACGATTAAAGGAAGAAGCGGAAGCAAACGGAACGGCACTTCATTTAAGAGAATAACAAAAGAAATAGATAATAAAAAATATGCGGCCTCTTTTGAGACCGCATATTTTCACGCCTTAGGCTCCGCAAGTTTAAGGATGTCCACAAACTTTTCCGCATTGATCGGAATGTAGTGGCCGACAGGTCTTGTGTCATTGTTCGTGGCACGAAGAGCCATTTCCTCAAAATGTTCGGAACCTATATTCAACTCGGCAAGAGTTGTCGCAAGTTTAAGGTCGTTGCCGTAAAAGGCTTTCAACCTGTCCGAAAGAAACAGAGCCATTTCTTTCTCTGTATAATCATGGTAATCGATTCCCAATATCCTGTTTGCAAGCTGCGCAAGCTTCTTCGGCTTAGCCTCTGCCATGTATTTTGTCCAGGCAACGAGCGCTACCGCCATTCCTTCGCCATGGGTGATACCGTATTGTGCGCTTAATTCATGCTCTATCCTGTGTGATGCCCAATCACCCACACGACCGGTATCCAGAAGATTATTGTGTGCTATGGTTGCCGTCCACTGGATCTCCGCTCTTACATCAAGGTTATCGGGTTCTTTTACGATGCGGCGCCCGTTTAACACAATACTCTTTATCGCTCCCTCGATCAGATAATCGGTAATATCGACATGCTCAACGTCAGTAAAATATCTTTCAAGCAAATGAGCCAGGATATCCGCAACGCCTACAGCAGTTTGATAAGCGGGAAGGGTAAGTGTATATGCCGGATCCATTATCGCAAATTTCGGAATTATCTTATCGTCTTCAAAGCCCTTCTTAAACAATCCGTTTGACAGGATAGCCGCATTTGATGTTTCGGAACCGCTTGAGGGTAATGTCGATATAACACCTATATTTACCACTTCATCGGGAACAACATCCTTAACAAAATAATCCCAGACATCACCGTCATATTTAAGGCCGAGTGCCGTGGCTTTTGCAGTATCTATGGAACTGCCTCCGCCTACCGCGAGCACAAGGTCAACAGAATTCTTTCTGCCTTCTTCGACAAGTTTTCTTACAAGTTCTATACTCGGGTTCGGGACCACGTCACCGTTTTCGATAAGTTTTATATTGTTCTTTGCGGTTATATCGTGAACCTTATCGTATATGCCCAGAGTTTTTATAAAATCACCGCTGTATACCAAAAGAACGGAAGTAGTCTTAAGCTCTTTAAAGAAGTTCTCAAGGTTATCTATCGCTCCCTTTCCAAAGGCTACCTTTGCGGGATTATGATATACAAAATTGATCATAATGTCTCCTTTTATAAATTCCGGCAAGTACACCTGTATGTTACTTTATGTTTTCTCTCCATGTTGCGGGCTTAAATTCGTTAATGATAGGAAGAAGTCTCTTATCAACATCGATCCTTAATACCGAGTTAAAGTTGTTGGTCGCTATCATCTGTCCGGCAAATCCTACGATTGCAACGATCTCGGCATCACTGTAAAACTCATGAAGTTTTTCAAATGTCTCATC
>JAGCCY010000137.1 GCA_017651385.1 Lachnospiraceae bacterium | reverse complement strand
ATTATGACCTCCAACATAGGTGCCCAGTATCTTCTTGACGGAATAGATGAAAACGGTGAAATGTCACCGGAAGCCGAAGAGGAAGTCATGGAACAGCTTAAAGGCTCGTTCAGGCCGGAATTTCTGAACCGTCTTGATGAGATCATCATGTTTAAGCCTCTTTCGGCCGATAATATCAAGTCGATCACAAAACTGTTGATCCTGTCACTTAATAAGAGACTTAAAGACAGAGAGCTGACCATTGCGGTCACAGATGATGCGTTGAGCTTTATTGCCGAAAACGGCTACGAGCCCGTATACGGTGCGAGACCGCTTAAGAGATATATTCAGAAATATGTTGAAACGGGTGTGGCAAAACTGATATTATCAGATAGTGTAAAGATGGGTGATACCATTGAGATCGGAGTCGAGAACGGTGAGCTTAACTGCCGTGCGATATCCGGTTAAGAATAAAATGTGCTGAGGCCGGTATGGATCTATTTCAGATGATGGAGGCGAAGGCCAAAGAAACAGAGTCGCCTCTGGCAGCAAGATTAAGACCGAAGACAATTGACGAGGTAGTGGGACAGAAGCATATCCTTGCTAAGGATAAGCTTCTTTACCGCGCCATAAAAGCAGATAAACTAACGAGTGTTATTTTTTACGGACCGCCCGGAACGGGAAAGACCACGATCGCAAAAGTCATAGCGAACACCACAAAGGCCAATTTCTGCCAGATCAATGCGACCGTTGCGGGCAAAAAGGATATGGAAGATGTGGTAAACGCCGCAAAAGAATCTCTTGGCATGTACGGGAAAAAGACCATACTCTTTATCGACGAGATCCATCGTTTCAATAAAAGCCAGCAGGATTATCTTCTTCCGTTTGTTGAGGACGGTACTCTCGTGCTCATAGGGGCGACGACCGAAAATCCGTATTTTGAAGTAAACGGAGCTTTGCTTTCACGTTCCGCCGTTTTTGAACTTAAACTTTTAACTCCCGACGATATTAAAGAGCTTATAAGAAGGGCTCTTACCGATAAAGACAACGGCCTTGGAGGCTTCGATGCGGATATTACCGATGAGGCACTTGAATTTCTGGCAGATCTTGCCGGAGGGGATGCAAGGCGTGCGCTTAATGCGATAGAGTTAGGGGTCATGACCACGGAGCGCTCCGAAGACGGAAAGATACACATTACTCTTCCAGTCGCAGAGGAATGCATACAGCGCCGTGCCGTATTGTTCGATAAGGACGGGGACAATCATTACGATACGATATCCGCTTTTATAAAGAGCATGAGAGGCTCCGATCCCGATGCGGCGGTATATTATCTTGCAAAGATGCTGTATGCGGGCGAAAGCGTGACATTTATCGCAAGGCGTATGATGATATGCGCATCGGAAGATGTGGGTAATGCCGATCCTCAGGCTTTGGTGGTGGCAACCGCGGCCGCACAGGCGGTTGAAAGAGTGGGCATGCCGGAAGCCAATCTTATTCTTTCGCAGGCTGCAATATATATTGCAACCGCACCCAAGTCAAACAGTTGTACGATTGCCATAGAAGGAGCTACGGAGACGGTGAAAAAGACAGGAAATCTGCCGGTGCCCACACATCTTCAGGATGCACATTACAAGGGCGCGGCCAAGCTTGGACACGGGATAGGCTATAAGTACGCACACGATTATAAGAATCACTATGTAAAGCAGCAGTATCTTCCTTACGAGTTAAGCGGTACGGAATTCTACAAGCCGAGTTTTAACGGCTATGAGCAGAAGATCGCAGAGCATATGAAGAAGATAAAGAAAGAAGCGGAAGGAGAAGACTAGGGATATGGGAAAAAGACGGCTTGTCATGTTATCGCTTGATGCGGTCGGAAGACGCGACATGGAGTTTATGATGACGCTTCCGAATTTCAGTGAGGTGGTAAAGAACGGAGCATTCTGTGACAGAGTGTACAGTGTGTATCCTTCGCTCACATATCCCGCACATACTGCTGTCGTAACGGGCCGTATGCCCAACAATTCCCGTATAGTCTCCAACACAAAGCTTCAGCCGAACCGTATGGATCCGGACTGGCTTTATAAAAGAAAATATATTCACGGTACGACCCTTCCAGACGAAGCAAGAAAAGCCGGGATGAGCGTTGCCGCATTTTTGTGGCCGGTCATGGGCGGTCTTAAAGCGGATTACAATATTCCCGAAGTAATGGTCACGAGAAAGTTTCAGAATCAGATCGTTTCCTGCTTAAGAAACGGAACTCCGGGATACCTTCTTGAAGTAAACAAATTGTTCGGAAACATCCGCCACGGCATAGAGCAGCCGGCACTTGATGATTTTATCATGGCGTGTGTTAAGCATACGATCGAAAAATACGATCCGGATATGCTCATGATCCATCTTACCGATGCAGATACCACGAGGCACAACTTCGGTGCAACGGGCAAAGAAGTAACGGATGCTCTTTTAAGACATGACAAGCGTATCGGGGAATTAAAAGAATGGCTCAAAGCCTCGCGTCCCATGGACGACACGACCTTTATCGTGCTTGGCGATCACTGTCAGATAGATACTCATACGATCGTATATCTCAACAGATACTTTGCCGATAAGGGCCTTATAGATATAAAGAACGGCCGGATCACCGATTATCGTGTTATCGCAAAGGGAACGGACGGTTCGACCTATGTATATCTCAACGATAAATACAGAAACGACGACTCGCTGCTTGAAAAGGTTACGGATATATTAAATGAAATGGCGGGAGATGAGCGTCTTGGGATAGAGAAGATCTATACCAACGAGGAAGCCGCGGAAATGGGCGCCGACGGTTCCTGCCTTGTAATGATAGAAGCTAAGAACGGGTACTATTTCCTTAATAATTTTGATGTATTAATCGAATCGGTCAAGACCACAAAGAACCATAAAATGCTTGCAAGTCACGGTTATCTTCCAACAAAAGAAGAAAACATCACTTTCTTCGCAGCACAAGGGTTTGGCATTAAAAAAGGTGTCCATATAGACGAAATGCATATCTGGGACGAAGGCCCCACGATCGCAAAACTCATGGGATTTAACTTAGGTGCGGTGGACGGAGTCGTTATCAACGATATACTTGCATGACCGATATTGTCCGGCGGTTGTTTTAACGGCTGCCTTGATCCTTTTGGATATCAGAACAGTTTTTTTACAATGTCGTTATAGATGTCCTGACTTTTGGATTCCCACTTGTCGCAGATGCCTTCCGCGATCTCTTCGGTGGGAACGGATAATGTGATATTGACGAGCTCTATCTCTTTTTCTCTTATCACAAGATTTGCTTCGTATTCGCCGTTTGTGGCTTTGTAGTAATCGGAGTAAACGGAGACTTCGTTACGGAGCTCGAATTCATTTTATTTAAAATATTTGTTGATATCGTCCTTGATGGACGGACTGATGCGGTTTTGAAAGAAACTAAGGGTTTCGCGGCCGTCGTCGGTCAGTTCAAGGTGAGTACGGTTTCTTATGGATTTCGCAGTGATAAGCCCCGCGCCGGTAAGCTCGGAGATAGCCTGCTGAAGATTTAAGAAGTTTGTATATTCCTTGTCCAATATAAATTCAAAGACCTGAGCCTGAGTGAGCGGAAACGCAACACGATCGAGCATGTAGAGCACTATTAATTTGTATAAAGTCAAGGGATCCTGAGTCATTTAAAGTTTCCTTAAATATGCGCAAATGATGCTTTACAAATGAAATATCAGCAGATATAATCTTAAACATAAAATTTACTTAATTCAAGTTAATCGATCATTTTTCTTTTGAAAGTTATTCACAAACAATATTCCCTGTTGATTAATTGATTGCGTAGAGGAGGTAAAGATGCGCGAAAAATATGAGACACTTGCTCTTAAGGATTTAAAGGCGTTAGCCAAAATTCGGGGGATTAAGGGTTATTCGACAATGAGCAAAGAAGAGATTGTCGACGCGATGGTGGCCAAAGATGAAGAAGAGGCTTTAAGTAAAGCGGCCAAAGAGCCTGAAAAAGAAGCCAAGGAAGCTTCAAAAGCCAAAAAGACAT
>JAGCCY010000136.1 GCA_017651385.1 Lachnospiraceae bacterium | reverse complement strand
TGTCGGCTTTTCCGAGTTTCCCTTTGGGCGCCGACACGTAGACCGCTACGGTTTCTTTCCCTTTATAATTTCCCGTGTTTGTGACCCGGACGGTAATTTCAAAGCCGTCTTCGTTTTCATTTACTTTTAATACTTTACTTTCGAACGATGTATACGAAAGGCCGTATCCGAAGGGGTAAACGACTTTTTCTTTTGCCCCGGGTATGGTCTCGAAATACCTGTAACCCACGTAAATATCATCGGTATAATCAACGTAGTCGAAAGATTCGTGGAACCCTTCCGTAGACGGATAGTCGGACAGTTCACCCGCGAACGTGTCGGAAAGTCTTCCCGACGGGGTTTCGTTGCCCAAAAGTATATCCGCCGCGGCAAGTCCGCCTTCCATGCCCGCGTGCCCCATATAAAGCGCGGCACCGATCCTTGCATCGTCACGTATCAGCCTGCAATCGGTCACGCCGCACGTATTTAACACGATCACCGTATTTTTAAAGTTTTTTAATGCTGTTTCTATCATCTCTTTTTCGGCAGAAGAAAGATAGAAATCACTTTTTTGAAACAATTCTTTCGTAAGCTTTGAAAGATTCGGCTTTTCCGGCCACGGATCGAATTCGTTGACACATTCGATATCGCATCTGTCCCATCCTTCGCCCGAGTAGCGGTTTAATACTACCACCGCCGTATCCGAAAAGTTTACTGCCCCGTTAAGAAGATCATCGGGCACTGACGGTTCTTTTGTCATGCCGAGTATATAGCCTTTTTTGTATTGCTCTTCTGTTTCTTTTCTGTAGAAGTCTATAAACGGTTCGTAGATCTCTACGCCTCTTAATTTAAGTCCGTCGTATAAGGAGCGGACATAAGCACAGGAAACGTCTCCCGAGCCTCCACCCCCTTTTACGTATTCAACCGAAGCCTTGCCCAAAAGAACGAGAGGTTTTTTTGCATCAAGCGGAAGCAAAGATCCTTCATTCTTTAAAAGAACCATTCCCTCTACAGCCGCCTTTTTCGATATATCAATATGCTCCGGACTTGAGGTGACCCTATTTCCGACATAGAGCGGAAGCGCAGGCTGATAGAGAAGTCTAGCCCATTTTTTCATTTTTCTCTCCTCTAAAGTAATAAAATTTGAGATTTTTTACTCAAGATCTTCCCCATTGCTTTCAATACATTTTTTGTACCAGTAGAATGAATCCTTCTTTATCCTTGCAAGGTCCTTAAGATCAAATTCATCTCTGTTGACATAGATAAAACCGTATCTCTTTGTAATACCCTGATGAGTCGAAACAAGATCGAACGCCGACCAGGGCGAATATCCCATAAGTCTTACGCCGTCGGTTATGGCTTCCTTACATGCGATTATGTGCTTTCTTAAATAATCTATACGATAATCGTCATGTACTTTGCCGTCGGCGGTAAGTTCGTCCGTAACAACGCAGCCGTTCTCTGTGATGAGCAAAGGAAGTCTGTATCTTTCCCAAAGTTGACGGAGAGTCAGTCGAAGGCCCACGGGATCGATAGCCATATTGTATGACGTCATATCCTGAAGAGGATTGCTTACGCTCACTGCCATGCCGGGTTCTGTCTGCATACCGATCATGAACTCTTCTTTTCCGGCGCCTTCTTTTCTGCCGGCTTCTTTGGCCTTTTCCCCTTCTTCAAGCGACACAAACTTAACCGTAGCGGCTCCGTAGTAGTTAAATGCGATAAAATCGGGATGAGCCGCTTTCATGACCGCCAGATCCTCGGAAGTGATCTCGGGCATGCAGCCCCGCTGCCTAAAGTACTCCGAAAGTGCTTCGGGATATTCTCCGAACACGATGGTATCTACATAAAGTCTGTTCCTGAACTGATCGTAATCGGCTGCCGCAAGGTTGTCCAAAGGTGCGCTCGAAGCGGGATATACGCAGGAAATATTCGGTGCCGGAGCTATCCATGCTTTACAAAGTTCATGGCAGCGTACGGTTGCTTTTGCCATGGCAACAATCATGTGATGGTTGGCCCGGAAGCGTTCTTTGTCCGTTTTAAAATTTCCCATGTTATACATGGTCATCATGTTCTGTTCATTGATGGTAAGGAAGTATTTTACCTTGCTTCCGTATTCCTTAAAGCATACTTCGCAATATCTTACAAAATCCTCGATACACTGTCTGCTTGCCCAGCCGCCGTACTTTTCTTCGAGCGCCTGAGGAAGATCGAAGTGATAGAGCGTGATCACCGGCTCAATGTTGTACTTTAAGCACTCGTCGATGACTTCATGATAGTGCTTAACACCCTTTTGATTGATCTCACCGTCTCCGTCGGGGATGATACGGGTCCATGCGATCGAAAAACGAAACTCCTTAAATCCCATTTCAGCCATTAAAGCGATATCTTCCCTGAAACGATGATAATGATCCGAAGTAACTTTCCAGTCGCTTGTCCCGGGCACTATAGGCGTGCAATCCTGCACCGAAGGCATTTTCCCGTCTTCATCCCATGCACCCTCACACTGATATGCCGATGAACTTGCACCCCAGAGAAAGCCCTCCGGGAATGATTTTAATGATCTGTATTCCATATTTTTCTCCTATCGGTCCTGTATTGTTAACCCTTTACCGAACCTATCATTACGCCTGTTACGAAGTACTTCTGGACAAACGGGTAAACGATCATCATCGGGATGATCGAGATCATGATCGTCGCATACTTGATGAGCGGTCTGAAGATCATGACATCCTGACCGTCGGCATCGGCGATAATTGAGTTCTCGGTTGCCTGAAGCACTATCTCACGCAATGTAAGCTGCAAAGGATAGAGATTTCTTGATTTCTGAAGATAAATGGCCGCATTGAACCATGCATTCCAATGCTGTACCGCATAGAAAAGCACGATAACAGCGATGATGGCTTTGCTGACCGGAAGTATGATACTTGTAAGTATCTTAAATTCGTCCGCTCCGTCAATCCGGGCAGCATCCAGCATTTCACCCGGGATCTCCGAAAACGAAGTCCTCATGATGATTATGTTGTAAGCCGACACCGCACCCGGTATGATCAAAGCCCATCTTGTATCGATAAGACCGAGCTTGTTGACCACCAGAAACGTCGGAACTAGACCGCCGTTAAATATCATTGTAAATACTACAAACAAAGCAAATGTTTTTCCGAAAAGAAGTCCTCTCGTGCTCATAACGTATGCGGCAAGTATCGTAAGCACAAGTCCGAACAATGTTGAGGAAACAACATAGATCAAAGTGTTGCCGTACGCCCTCAATATGGTCGAGTTTTGCATGATCAGGCGGTAACCGCCCAAAGTGGGCTTACCCAAAGGCTTAAGATACAGTCCGCTTGATGCCGCAACTTTAAGAGGATCGCTTATGGAACCCATGGCAACATGCCATACGGGTAAAAAGAAAACAACGCATAACAGCAAAAGAAAGATCGTATTAAATACCGCAAATACTTTTTCACCTGCAGATCGTTTCATCATAATTCACACCACCTTACCAGATACTTGTTTCATTAACCTTACGGCTTATGAAATTAGCAGTAAAAAGAACAACCATGTTGACTAACGAATTGAACAGGTTGACAGCCGTTGAATAACTGTAATCCGCATCCAGGATACCCGTTCTGTACACGTAACTTGCGATAACGTCACCAGTCTCGTATGTGGAAGGACCGTACATCAAGATGATCTTCTCATAGCCTACACCCATGATCTGCCCAAGCCTTAATATCAAAAGAACGATGATGGTCGAGGCGATACCCGGGAGTGTAACATGCAGTGTCTGCTGCCACCTGTTGGCACCGTCTATCCTCGCCGCTTCATAAAGCGTCGGATCGACTGCCGCCAGGGCGGAAATAAAGATAATAGAGTTATAGCCTAAGTGTTGCCAGAGGTTTGAACCGATGTATAGCGTTCGGAACCATTTGGCCGAGGATATTACCGCACCTCCGTCCCATCCGAAGAATGTGGCAATGTTGGTGATCAGACCGTTTGCCTTACCGAAATCAAACAGAATGGACACAACGACCACCACTGAAATGAAATAAGGCAGATAAGAAACCGTCTGGACCACTTTTTTGAACTTTCTGTTTCTGACCTCATTTAAGCACAGCGCAAAAATGATCGGCAAAGGGAAAGAAAACAGAAGTCCGTATATGCTTATCAAAAGCGTGTTCCTTAACAGTCTCCAGAAAAACGGAGAAATAAAGAACCGGTGGAAATTTTCAAATCCTACGAACCTGCTTCCGAAAATACCCTTTTTTATCTGAAATTTTTCAAATGCCATTACTATGCCGAACATAGGCGCATAATTGAAGATAAAGAAATATGCGATCACCGGCAAAGCAAGCAGATACATCTGCCAATGGTTTTTAAAATCCTTTTTAAGCCGCTCTGTAAACTTCTTTTTCAAAGGTTTTGCTGTACTAAACGAACTCATAGTTTTCACCTTTCATGTCATGGTGGATGTCAATAAAATGGAGAAAGCAGAAATTGCTTCCCGCTTTCTCCACCAATAAGCGGTAATCCGTATCCGGATTATCTGCTGTTATAACGATCAAGACTTGCCTGACGGATATCAATACATTTATCGATACCCATATCTTTGAGTGTAGCCCTGTAATCATCATATTCATCAAGAGATCTTTCGCCGTTTATGAACTTGACTTCGTTCTCCTGAATGTACGCATCGATATCGGTAAAATACTGCGTGTATTCGGCATTCTCGTCAGACGTCATTGTAACCGTTACGGGAATATAATTTGTGGGAGCGTACTTGGACCATACCGCGTAAGATGCTGCTCTTTCCGGAGGCATCTGCTCGATCTGAGCCGCTTCGCAGTGGATAGGAGGGTTCTTTGCCCAGTACTTGGCTGCTACAGTAGCGGAATCAAGGCCGTCGGGATTGGAGTAACGGAAATCATAGTTACCGATACGGTGTCCGTCGTCTGCCTTATACCATACTGTTCCTTCTTCGCTGTCAATACCGTAGTTGGCGTTAAGATAAACATCCTGTGCGTAGAAGCTGTCTACCCAGCGTGTTGCTGCTTCAAGGTGCTCGCTGTTGGCATTTACCATAAGGCATACTGCCTGGATATCACGGTAGTTGTTGTCAACTTCTCTCCAAGCGGGATCGGGAGCGTCTGCGCTCAACTTGGGCTGAGGTGCCGCTACTGTCCAGAACTCAGGGTTTGTAGCTCCTCTTGAGATGTAAGCGTCTGTCATACGGGTACCCCAGTCAATAAGGGAACCAACCTTGTCGTTGAGCATCATATCGTTATCGGCAGCCACACCGGTTGACTTTCTTGTTGCAAAATCGGGATCGAGAAGCCCCTTGTTATACCAGTCATGAAGGAGGGTAAGGTAATCTTTGTATGCATCTTCCATAGGTCCGAATTTAACTTTTCCGTCTACCTGATAGAAACGGGGAGCAATGCCGAAGCCTGCCATAAATTCGCCGTGGTCGATACCGTATTTCGAGGTATAGAAAGGAGCTTCGATTCCGAGCTGTTCCTTAAATGCCGTAAGAACCGTTTCCCATTCGTCATATGTTGTGGGAACATCCATCCCGACTTTATCAAGGAAGTCTTTACGGATCGAAAGACCCTGATCTGCGTAACCGCCTTCCATGTTGTCCCAGAAGCTCCAGAAACCGTACATCTTACCGGAGTCGGTAAATACGTCCTGCTTAGCTGTGGGAATACTGTTAAGCCAGCTTACGTAGTTGGGAGCCCAGTCAAGGTGCTCATGAAGGTCCATGATGTAACCGTCATCGATCGCTGCATCCATACCATCGCGATAATTATGGTACGCGGGCTGAGTATACATGATGTCGGGCAGTTCACCTGAAATGAACAGATTGTTGAAGGACTGACTCTCTTCACCCGAAGCGGGTACTATGAACTCAATGTGAATATTTGTCTTCTCCTCAAGACACTGGAAGAACTCACTCTCATTGTAATCAGCCAGTGTTCCGATG
>JAGCCY010000135.1 GCA_017651385.1 Lachnospiraceae bacterium | reverse complement strand
TCGGGTGCGGGACTTGATATCGGCGTTTATTTTCTTTCGCAGGCGATCACCGAAGAAGAAGCCGAAGAGGAAGCCGAACTTGTCATAGAAAAGATTAAAGACTATAAGCTTATTTATCCCGTTGCGTTTGTGATGGAATATACCGAAGGCGATACGGCAAGGGTGGAAGCTTTAAATAAAAACGAAAAATCAATGGTAGCCAGGGCATTTCTCAAAAAGATAGAAGAGGCGGGCTATAAACCGATATTATACGGTACAAAGGCATGGCTCATAAAGTATATCGAGCTTAATAAAGTCGTTTCGGATTTCGACGTATGGCTTTCGGAAGATGCCGATATGCCCACTTACCCTTATGAATTTACCATGTGGCAGTACAATAAAAAGGGCAGTATATCGGGAATATCCGGAGAAGTAAGCTTCAATATAAGCTTTGTGGATTATTCGCTCAGATAGCCAATAGCCTGTCGGAGATCTTTATATTTGAATAAATGTCCGCGTATTCGCGCGCAGAGATACCCTCAATATAATTTTGAGGGTATTTTTTTTGAATCCCTTTGGAACTTAAGTGATCTACAGCTTTGTTAAAAGCGATAGCCGCCGTTATCTCATCGTCATAGCGGCCGATGATGAATTTTCCGTTTACGTTGATCGTGGCCTTGTATATTTCTTTTGCTTTCAAGGTCTGTTTTTCGACACCGAAATACCGGTTTATTATCTCGATGTTCTCACGCCTGAAATCGTAATTGTCGCCGTTTATGAATATATAGTCCCTTCCTTCGACGGAAAACGGCTTTATGCCGAAGCGTTCTTTTACCGAGACCTGTGAACCGTAATCGGATACGAAGATATGGCTTCCGCGCTTTATTATCTTATGCGATGAAAAGTAGAAAAGATCGTCGGTATCGAATTTGTATATCTCATTCGGAGAATAGTAGTAAAAGAAAAATTTATTCTCAAGATAGATCGGAGTCTTTATATAGATGTTCTTGTCACGGAGATTACACAGAATGACAAATTTTTCGAAGGAAAGAGGGCAGTCTTCGGGATAATCGGAAACACCGATATCCGAAGAAAGAAGCTTTTCGGCGAAAAGATAAGCTTCTCCGGCTTCGCTTTCGGAAGGATAGCTTCCGAGACTTATGTGCTTGCTGTTCCTGGTTATCGAAGCACGAAAATTGGGTTTGCCGCTTTTTAAATTGTCGATATATACGCCTTGTTTTTGCGATGCCATGATATCCTTTTATTTTTGATTAACAAATAATTAAATTTTTCTAAATTTGTTGTTGCTTATTTGCAGATTCGGGGTTAAAATTTAGTAAATAATTTGTAGCAGTAAAGCGATAAAGTATAAAACTATGACGACAAAAGAAGCTCTTGATGCGATAATTCCTTCCTACGAACGGTATTATAACATTATAACCGAAAACGTTAAAGAACCGTTTGACATGGAAGCGTGGTTTATATCGCACAATGAACAGTATTTTCTGGTGAAGGCCGCAAAGGTCGATGATGTCGATTCCAATGAATATGTGTTTTTTAAGACGATCGATCATCTTTCCCTGGAAGAGTATGAAAGACTTTGCGATATAAGCTGGGAAGAAGGCATATCAAGGGTAAAACCTTATCTCGGTCATAAGAATACCGATGTTTCGCTTGTGATATTTGCGGACCGTATCGACAACAACTGTTTTGAAGCGGTCAAAAATACCAGAAGATACAGATCGTATTCGTTCAGCTTTAAAGGCTATTCGAATTTTAAAGTGGTTGCAGTTGAACTGAAGCTAAAAAGATTTGCCACCAACCGCCAAGGGAGGATCTTAAAGCAGATGTTCATGCGATATACAAAATAATCATTTTCAAGAGGAGAGAGACATGACAGCATTACTTATCATTGTTGAAGCAATTATCTTGCTGTTCTTGGGCTATGTTTTCTACGGATCATGGCTTGCAAAGCAGTGGGGCATCGACCCTACAAAGAAGACTCCTGCTGTTGAAAAGGAGGATGGTGTTGACTATGTTGCGGCTAAGCCTGCAGTATTAATGGGTCACCACTTCTCATCCATTGCAGGTGCGGGTCCCATTAACGGACCTATACAGGCCTCTGTATTCGGATGGCTTCCGGTTTTCCTGTGGTGTGTTATCGGTGGTATTTTCTTTGGCGGTCTTCAGGATTTCGGTTCACTTTTTGCTTCCATCAGACATGACGGTAAATCCGTCGGCGAGATCATCAAAGACTCGATGGGCAGCCGTGCGAAGAAGTTATTCATCATCTTTGCACTTTTGGTTCTTATTCTCGTTATCGCATCTTTCGTTAACGTCGTTGCAGGTACCTTTAAGTCCGATACATTCGGCTTTACCACAGGCGATGCCGTTACCGGAAATGAGACTACGGCAATAATCTCACTTTTATTTATCATCCTTGCCATTATTTACGGTATTCTTACCAACAAGCTGGGCGTTAAGACGCTTCCCGCAACCATTATCGGTATCGCAGGTATCGTTCTTTCCGTTGTTATCGGTCTTAATGTCGGTTTTGCTATGAGCCGTACGGCATGGATCGTTGTGATCGGTATTTATATCGCCGTTGCTTCACTGGTTCCCGTTTGGATCCTTTTACAGCCCCGTGATTACCTTTCCAGTTTCTTACTTTACTTTATGATGGCACTTGCTGTTGTAGGTATCATAGTTACTGCATTTACACATCAGGCTACATTTGCGATCCCTGCAGTTACGGGCTGGACCACAAAGATCGGTACATTGTTCCCCGCATTGTTCATTACCGTTGCCTGCGGTGCATGTTCAGGTTTCCATTCACTTATTTCGACCGGTACATCATCCAAGCAGATCGACAATGAGAAGAACGCTAAGGCCATCGGTTACGGTTCAATGCTTATCGAATCCGCACTCGGTATCGTATCCCTTATCGCAGTAGGTATGGTATATCAGAAGTACCTTGACGGCGAGTTCGGTTCTCCTTCCGCAGCATTTGCGGCAGGTATCGGTATCATGTTCGGTAATGAAGGCTCGGGCCAGTACAAGACCATATATGCACTTCTTACCCTCGCCGTATCTGTATTTGCTCTTACAAGTCTTGATACGGGTACCAGACTTTCACGTTTCATGTTCTCGGAACTTTTCCTTAAGGAAGATGAAGCAACATGGAAGGATGCAAAGGGCGTAAGAATGCTTCTTGCTCATCCTTTGTTCGGTACTTCGATCATGGTAATCATCGGCTGCGTACTCGGCGGATTAAGTCTTTCACAGATCTGGGGTCTTTTCGGTGCAGCTAACCAGTTACTTGCAGGTATAGCACTTTTAGCTGTTGCAGCATGGCTCGGTGAAGTAGGAAAGAACAACAAGATGTTCTTTATCCCTACAGTATTCATGCTTACAGCTACACTTACCAGTCTTGTTATGACTATCTTTAAGAAGTTTGCAGCTATCGGTAAGGGCGAAGCTATGTGGGGAGATTATTTCCAGCTTGTATTCGCACTTGCTATGGCGGTTCTTGCTGTTATCCTTGTTGTGGAAGGTGTTCAGACTTTCGCTAAACAGGCTAAAGCTAAGAAGAAATAAAGTAAACGACAAGGCGGAGGCGCAGGCCTCCGCTTTTTTTGCGTAAATAAGCAAAATAGAATGATTTTGATAACAAACTTAACAATTTTGCGCTGTCTCTATTGAATTGTCGCGAATTTTCGTTTATCTTTATATTTGGATATTTTTAAGTGAGGTAGTAAACATGTATTATTCAAGTACCAGAGATTCTTCCATAAGGCTTACGGCGTCTGAAGCCGTACTTAAAGGCCTTTCCGATGACGGAGGTCTTTTTGTGCCGAGTGAGTTTCCCACTCTTCCTGTAAGTCTTGAAGAACTGGCCGATATGGATTATAAAGAAACGGCCTTTGCCGTTATGAAAGGTTATCTTGACGATTATACCGAAGATGAACTTAAAGCCTGCATCGATAAGGCTTATGACAAAAAGTTCGATACCGAAGAGATAGTGCCGATGGCCGAAGCCGACAAGGCTTATTATCTTGAACTTTTCCACGGCCCCACGATCGCTTTTAAGGATATGGCTTTATCGATCCTGCCCCATCTTCTTACAACAGCGGTAAAGAAGAACAGGTCAGATAAGGAAGTTGTTATCCTTACCGCTACGAGCGGCGATACCGGAAAGGCGGCTTTGGCGGGTTTTGCGGATGTTCCGGGTACGCGCATCATTGTTTTTTATCCAAAAGACGGTGTTTCCAACGTACAGAAGCTTCAGATGGTCACACAGAAGGGTAACAATACTTTTGTAGTGGGCGTTGACGGTAATTTTGATGACTGTCAGTCCGAAGTCAAGGCAATATTCGGAGATGCGGAGCTTCGTAAGAAAATGGCCGATGCGGGATTTGCATTTTCATCTGCAAACTCGATGAACATAGGAAGGCTTGTTCCTCAGATCGCATATTACGTATTTGCTTACGGACGACTTGTTAAAAACGGCCGCATCCGTCCCGGCGACGAGATAAACGTATGTGTTCCCACGGGAAACTTCGGAAACATTCTTGCGGCGTTCTTTGCCAAGAGATCCGGACTTCCGATCAAAACATTTATCTGTGCTTCGAATGACAACAAGGTTTTGTTCGATTTCTTTAAATCGGGCGTTTATGATAAGAACAGACAGTTTATCCTTACGGATTCTCCTTCAATGGATATCCTTATTTCGTCAAATCTCGAAAGACTTATCTATATGTCGGCGGGATGCGACGCCCAAAAGAACAAAATGCTCATGGAGAGCCTTTCAAAAGAAGGAAAATATGAGATCACGCCCGATATGAAGGAATTCATGGACAGCTTCGTGGGCGAATATGCCGACTGGGCCGAGTCTTCGGGAAAGATAAGATCTCTGTATGAAAATACGGGTTATATAATCGATACACATACAGCCGTTGCCGCGGCCGCTTACGATAAATATGTAAAAGAAACCGGCGATAAAACGGTCACAGTCATAGCTTCGACGGCAAGCCCGTTTAAATTTGCCCGTTCGGTACTTAAGGCGATCGACAAAAAGTACGAAGACGGTGAAGATTTTGAGCTTATCAACATCCTTTCCGAAAAGGCGAATGTTGATATTCCTCCCGCTATTGAGGAGATACGCGATGCAAAGGTCATTCATGATACTGTCTGCAAGCGCGAAGGTAGGAGGGATTATGTTTTAAAAAACATGGGTTTAAGGTG
>JAGCCY010000134.1 GCA_017651385.1 Lachnospiraceae bacterium | reverse complement strand
CCCGGGATGACCGGGCTTTTAAAGTTGCGCATATGACTTATGCCATTATGCTGTATATTGATATCCCCTATTTGACAAACCATCTTTTACGGCCTGCGACGATGTTATCGCGCTTAACGTCAAAGTAGCAATAACTGTCGGTAAAGGCCTCTGCCTTACAGCCGAACAGGATTCCGTTTGCGGAGTTTACGTTCATCTCAAGCCCTACGTTATCAAGGCTTATATTTGCGGATGCATCACGGCAGCCGATACCGGTTCCGATGTTTGCTTCGCAGTAGAAGACAAGCTTGCAATGGTCGAGTTCAACATCCAGACCGCCGCCGTTTGTACCGATGGCTGCGATGTTCCAACCGTTGATCGCAATGTTGACCTGTGCTTCGCTTATCTTTACGCGGCCTGAAGATTTTTCGGTCGAGCCTATACCGACAACCTGGTTTCCTGAACCGAATATCTTAAGAAGAGTGTTCTTTATCTCGATGTTCTGACTTCCGAAAGCGGCACCGATCATGGAACCTCTTGCGATCCTTACATCTATGGCTATATCCATATCGGAGATGAATACATTGGCTTTATCTCTGTAGGAACCTATGCATATGCAGTTCGAAGCGGCACATACACTTCTGAACGTTCCTGCTCTTAAGTCGATCGCATGAGGTTCAACGGAAGATTTACCGCCGATGCATACGCAGTTTTCTCCGCTTATATCTATCTGCAGAAGTCCGGTCATCTTTGAAACGATGCGGCCGTATGCACACAGGTGGTCGTTACCGATACCGTATGCATTGGTAAATGTCGGAGTTATCGTAAGATTTCCGTTACCTTCAAGAGTAAGCTTTGTTGTTTCGGGAACTCTTATACCGTTTCCGTTAAAGGTATTGTCGCCTTCGACGTTAAGGATAAGTTCGGATTCCTTTCCGAGGTCTATGCACGGGGTGGTATCGACATCACCGATGCTTACGTTCTTTATGGTAAGCCTGCAGCTTGAATGATCTTTGATCCTTATGGACACTGCCGATAAGAAATCGGGATTTCCCACAAGCGTAAGGTCTCCGCCCGAAAGAAGCAGGATACTGTATTTCTGAAGCGATAAGTCCACAAGCGAAAGCTGCTTTTCGTCCTTTACAAGATATACCTTCTGCCTTGAATTGTTGGAGACTATATCAAGGTTCGCACGGCTTATTTCGGAAAGCAGTGCGGGAGGAAGCGCATCCAGGATCTCCGGAGTGGGCTTTGCGGTATAGAATCCCTGAATAAGATCCACACCCATTCGGATAACGGCATTTAATTCTTCAAGGGTCTCAACACCTTCGGCAAGAGCCTGGAAGCCGTTGTCGTGTGCAAACTGTATTATCGTATTTACAAAGTGCTGTTTTCTCGGATCGAGATGAACCTCGGATATGAGGAAACGATCGATCTTTACGTAGTTTGGCAGGAATTTAAGCAGGTTATTAACGTTTGAATAACCCGTTCCGAAGTCATCGACCGCAACCTGGAAGCCGTCGTCCTTACTCCTTTTTGTAAGGTAGTTAAGGGTGGTCTCTTCAATGTCTGTTTCTTCGGTAACTTCCACTACCGAACGGGAAAGCGCATCCTTATATAGAGCGGCCATCTTTTCATATTCTTCGTCGGAAAGATAGTAGCCCGGAATACTGTTTATAAAGATCTTTCTTCCCTTAAACTCATCTTTACGCTCCGTGGCAATCTTAAGAACGTTGTTGAAGGTTGCTCTCTCAACATCCTGAAGTCTTTTTTCCTCGGTTGCATATTTAAGGAGCGTAAGAGGAGTTATCCTGTATTCGTGCGGTGCACGCATCAAAGCTTCATAACCCATGATATCGCCTGTTTTGGCGCATATTATGGGCTGGAAATAATATTGAAGCTCATTGTTGTCAAGTATTCTGTTTACAATGTGTCTGAGCTGAGGATCCTCTTCATTGGCCTCGACAGGCACATACCTGCTCTGGGGCTTGGATTCGGAAACGGCTCTGTGGTGCTCGGTAAGCTGTGCAAGTATCTGGTCGGGCTCAAGCTTTGTGGCGGGATCGACTATAATGAAAGCCATTGAAGGATTTAAGGTATATTCCTTTCCCGATACCTTGTTATAATGTTCGAATCTGTCGGTTATGCCGTTCTTTAACTCTTTTGTACGTTCGCTTTCTGCGCTGTTATCTTCGCAGATCACGGCAAATTCATCATGAGAAATACGTCCTATGAGATTTTTGTTCCTGACGGTATCAATAAGGATCTCTGCAGCGATGCGGATGATCTCATGTATCTCGGCTTCATCGTAGAGTTCTTCGATCCTTGAAAAATCGGTGATCTTAAGTGAAAGAAGCAGAGTGGGATTCTTAAACCTGGTGGATCCTACAAGTTTCTGGGATAACTGCTCTGCAAACTCTTCTCTTGTAAGAAGCCCCGTTTCCGCATCCCATTTGCCAATGGACGGAGAGTTTGACTTTCTTTCTGCGATCATATTTGCGGAGTAGTTTAAAAAGTAACCTAATGCAATATAAGTAAACACCGAATAAAAATATCCGTGGTCGTCTCTGCCTGTGCTTAAATATTCCCTGGCTTTTTCGGGAGTCAAAAGGATATAGTCGCCTATACGCTCCGAACCTTCCGTCCCTTCGTTGTTTATTACGGAAGTATCTTTAAGATGGATCACTGCCATCACGATCGCATTGCTTTCATCGGTCATACCCGGAGTGCTGAAAAGAAGGGGATTTACGATCTCGATCGTATCTTCGTCGGAAAAATCGATACCGGTCTCTTCTTTTATCTCACGCTTTGCGGCTTCTATCACGGGATTTTCGGAAGTTTTGTCGCTTTTATCGAGCAAACCTGCGGGAACGCTTAAAAGCTCACGCCCTGCCGGATAACGAAATTCGTGAGTAAGTAAAAGCCTTGGCCCTTTTTCGGGAGATATGATTATAACGATACAGCTTACCGCATCGGGAAGCATGCCCAAAAACTCTGCTTCGTTCTTGGGAGCCACTATGTCGTCGAAGCTTCTTCTGGTCGCATTGTAATAATGCTTTCCTTCGGCGTAGCGATAATCGTAGACATTCATGTACTGCGAGGAGAATTCCTCATGGATCATATCTTTTGTGATCTTAAAGTCTGACATTTATATTCATCCCCTAAAATGATCAATAATTTATCGTTTTTTTGTCGATTAAAAGAAACTTGTGCGTCTGTATCCATTATTGTAGCACAATTTGATGAATTTTTCGACACAAAAAGTATTTTATCACCCCACAATTAACGGTATTATTAACAAAATCAGATTATTTGCGGCCGGGCGCAATTTAATGTAACGCCGAAAGCAGTTTTCAATTTGGGTTGTGCCAAAACAGATGCGGAATTATAATAAAAAACAGTGAAACCGCAAAGATGTGGCGGATCGTCTTAAATCTAAAACAGACAAGGTGAGGACAGGAAAATGTCGGAAAAAGAAAAAATCTATATAACGGGACATAAAAATCCCGATATGGACAGCATTTGCAGCGCTTATGCGTATTCGGTATTAAAGAATAAGATAGATCCCGCATACGAATATGTGCCGGTCCGCCCCGGACACTTAAGCGACAGCTCAAAGGCGATCTTAAAGGCACTTGATATCACGCCGCCTGTTTATATGCGAAACGTATATCCGAAGGTTTCCGATGTAATGCTCAAACCGTCCGAAAAGATCGAAGCGGGCATGCCGCTTACGGCGATCGCAAAGACCTATAAGGATTCAAATCCTTCGGTAATACCGATCTACGAAAACGGTGAGTTTTTGGGACTGTTAAGCGTCGATGACATCACGCACTGGTTTATGGGCAAGCTTGCGGATGAAGGTAAGATATCAGAAACACCGGTCATTAAGATGCTCCTTCGTGAAAAAGAGACCCCGCTTTTGACCACGGATCTTTTCGAGGATGCAAAGTTAAGCCTCTCAAGTTCCAAGAAGCGTGGCCTTGCGGTATTTGATGAAGATGAATTTGCGGGTTTTGTAACAAGAAGATGTTTTTTGAAAGCACCTTCTTACAAAGTGATAATGGTGGATCATAACGAGTCGCGCCAGTCCATATCGGGAATTGAGAGTGCGACCGTGGTCGAGATAGTGGATCATCACAGACTTGATGCCACCAAGACAAATCTTCCGATATTTATTGATACGGAGCCTCTCGGAAGTACATGTACCATAGTGTATCAGATGTTTTTAAGGAACAATATCGTGCCGGATGAATACACGGCAAGAGTTATGTTAACCGGACTTATCTCAGACACGCTTATATTAAAAAGCCCCACAACGACAGCGGTCGACAGGGAGACCGCAGCTGCCCTTGCAAAGATCTGTAAGGTCGATATTGATGCTTTCGGCCGTGAAATGTTCAGCCACGTCGAAAGTCTTGCCACCAGAAATCCCGAGAAGGCAATCCTTTCAGACTTTAAGAGGTATACTGAGAAGGGTGTCATGATGGGTATCGGACAGTGCGAAGTAACAACGCTTGACGATATCGAAGATTATAAGGCAACATACCTTTCCACCCTTGAAAACGTAAGGGAGAAAAACGGCTTAAACTGGGCGGCCGTGATGATCACGAATGTGCTTAAAGAACACAGTATCCTCATTACGACAGGGTTTAAAGCCGAGAAGTATCTTCCTTATACAAAACTTGAAGATAAGGTGTTTGATATGCCGGGAGTAATGAGCAGAAAGAAGCAGCTGCTTCCCGAAATGCTGTATGCTTTAAACACTGTGGCGTACTAATGGCGAGTTTACGGGGTATTTTTTGCACATATTTTATATTGAAAGAGTTTAAAGATTGTAATTTAATGTAAAACTGTGTGGAAAGGATATCTTGTATGAATAAGAAGGACAAATTAAAACCGATGCTGTTCTCGGTGATCAAAAAATACAGCAAAGAACAGCTTTTAAAGGATATTGTATCAGGTATCATAGTGGCGATCATCGCTTTGCCGCTTTCAATAGCTCTTGCTCTTGCTTCGGGCGTCGGGCCCGAACAGGGTCTGTATACCGCGATCGTCGCAGGTTTTATAATCTCATTTTTGGGCGGATCGCGTGTGCAGATCGCAGGTCCTACCGCAGCTTTTGCGACGATAGTTGCAGGCATTGTGGCAAGAAACGGCATGGGCGGTCTTACGCTTGCGACATTTATGGCGGGTATAATCCTTATAATCCTGGGTCTGTTAAAGCTCGGAAGTCTTATTAAGTTTATCCCGTATACGATCACAACGGGTTTTACCGCAGGTATCGCGGTAACCATAGTCATAGGTCAGATAAAGGATTTTCTCGGCCTGACCTATCCTCAGGGAACGGTTACGATAGAGACCGTTGATAAGCTAAATGCAATTGCCGGAAATATCACGACTTTGAATTATCAGGCTCTTATAGTGGGAGCCGTATGTCTTGCGGTACTTATCGTATGGCCGAAGATAAGTTCAAAGATCCCGGGATCGCTTATAGCCGTTATCGTGGGTATATTGATGGTCAAGGTCTTAAAGATGAATGTAAACACCATCGGAGACCTTTATACGATAAGCAATAAACTTCCGTCATTTACTTTGCCGGAGTTTTCTTTTAACGGAGTAAGGACTGTATTTTCCGACGCATTTACCATAGCGGTCCTTGCCGCTATAGAATCGCTTTTATCCTGCGTTGTGGCCGACGGTATGATAGGAAGCCACCACAGATCCAATATGGAGCTTGTGGCGCAGGGAGCAGGCAACATAGGCTCTGCACTGTTCGGCGGTATCCCGGCGACCGGAGCGATCGCAAGAACAGCTGCCAATATCAAAAACGGCGGCCGTACACCGATAGCCGGTATGGTACATTCCGTTGTTTTAGTGCTCATCCTTGTGATATTGATGCCTTACGCAGCGCTTATCCCTATGCCCACGATCGCGGCGATCTTATTTATGGTAGCTTACAATATGTGTCAGTGGCGCACGTTCGTGCATCTTTGCAAGACTGCTCCGAAGAGCGATATCATCGTGCTTGTGGTGACATTTGTGCTTACCGTCGTGTTCGATCTTGTTGTGGCCATCGAAGTGGGCATGATCTTAGCCGGTATAATGTTCATGAAGAGAATGAGCGATGAGGCAGAGGTCAAGGGCTGGGAATACAGAGATGCCGATGAAGCCGATCCCGATTCGATCTCTTTAAGACAGGTACCGAAGCATGTTCGCGTATATGAGATCACCGGTCCGATGTTTTTCGGTATGTCCGGGCTTATATCAAATATAACGGTAAAAGATTTTACAAAAGTCCTGATCATAAGGATGCGAGGCGTGCCCGCGCTTGATGTTACGGCTTTAAAGTCGCTTGAAGAGTTGTACGAAACCTGTAAGAAGAAAGACGTTACGCTTGTCTTCTCGCATGTTAACGAACAGCCGTATAAGACAATGGAAAAGGCGGGATTCATCGAAAAGGTGGGCAAAGAGAATTTCTGTGCGCATATCGATGATGCTCTTAAACATGCATCCGATATCCGCTGATCATAAGCTTTTGGGTTTTGGGGAATATAATGCAAAGAAAGCTTTACGTATTATTGACAATATCTTTTCTTTCAGTGACACTGTACGGTTGCGACAATACCGCACAGTCTGCTTTGAGTGAAGAGGATACGGGTGTTTATATCGTATCGGGCGGAGATGTTTCTTCGTCCGATATTTATGTTTCGGATGCTCTGTCGGCAGGGGATCTTATCGCTTCCGATGTATCGGGAAGTGACGTTTCTTTAAATGATTCAGAAATTAGTGTGAAAGTTGATGAAGATAATCTGAAAGAAGAGCAAAAGATCGTTGCCGAAGAACCATATCCCTTTACCTTCAGGGATGTGTACGGCAAAGAGTACGAGACCACGATCAGCCCGGGTTTTCCGAAGCACCCGTATGTGATCGAGAACTTTATAAAAGATAACGGACTTATGAGTTATGAGGACGATAACTACATAGCCGTAAGGGGAATAGATGTATCCAACAAACAGCATGATATCGACTGGGAGAAAGTTAAAGCTTCAGGTATCGAATTTGTGATCATAAGGCTCGGTTTCAGAGGATATGGTGAAGCCGGCGAGATACATCTAGATCAAAGCTTTAAAAGAAACATGGAAGGGGCGGCCGCAAACGGCATACCCATAGGAGTGTATTTCTTTGCACAGGCGATAAACGAAGAAGAGGCGCTTGAAGAGGCAGATTTTGTGATCGAAAATCTTGAAGGTTACGATATAAGCCTTCCTGTTGTATACGACCCCGAAAGCATATTGAAGGATACCGCGAGGACCGATAATGTAAGCGGCGAGCAGTTCACAAAGAATGCGATAGCGTTCTGCGAAGCGATAAAGGCTGCGGGTTACGAACCGATGATATATTCCAAT